>NZ_JBFAET010000078.1:0-40098 GCF_040642095.1 Streptomyces sp. NPDC020362 | reverse complement strand
GGTGTTTCCGACTCTATCAGATCTTTTCTCGATCCGATTTCCTCGATGCTTTCCAGGTTCCCGCTCTCGCGTTTCCCTTTCCGGCGGTTCCGACTTTATCAGAAGTTCAGAGTCGGATTTCCCACCCGGTCCAGGGCACCTGTCTGTCCATCACATGAAGGACTGGGGTTCCCAACTGGGCGAGGCCGTAAACGTACTGGAGCGGGGCGCCCCGATGCAAATCGAGACGCCCCGCTCCTGGTTCACCCGGACGAGGTGTCAGACCTCCACCACGACCGGCAGGATCATCGGCCTGCGGCGATACGTGTCGGAGACCCATTTGCCGAGGGTGCGGCGCACCAACTGCTGGAGCTGGTGGGGCTCCACGACGCCGTCCTGGGCGGACCGCTCCAGGGACTCCGTGATCTTCGGGATGACATCGGCGAAGGCCGCGTCCTCGATGCCCGAACCGCGCGCCTGGATGTGCGGGCCGCCGGTGATCTTGCCGGTGGAGGAGTCGACGACCACGAAGACCGAGATGATGCCCTCGTCGCCGAGGATCTTGCGGTCCTTCAGGGCCGGCTCGCCGACGCCGCCGACGGAGAGGCCGTCGACGTAGACGTAACCGGCCTGGACCTTGCCGGAGATCTTCGCCTTGCCCTCGATCAGGTCGACCGCCACGCCGTCCTCGGCGATGACGATCCGGTCGTGCGGGACACCCGTCAGCGCGCCCAGCTCGGCGTTGGCGCGCAGGTGGCGCCATTCGCCGTGGACCGGCATCAGGTTCCGCGGGCGGCAGATGTTGTAGAAGTACAGCAGCTCACCGGCGGAGGCGTGGCCGGAGACGTGCACCTTGGCGTTGCCCTTGTGGACGACGTTGGCGCCCCAGCGGGTGAGGCCGTTGATCACGCGGTAGACCGCGTTCTCGTTTCCGGGGATGAGGGACGAGGCCAGGATGACCGTGTCGCCGTGGACGATCCGGATCTGGTGGTCGCGGTTGGCCATCCGGGACAGGGCCGCCATCGGCTCGCCCTGGGAACCCGTGCAGACCAGGACGACCTCGTGGTCCGGAAGGTCGTCGAGCGTCTTGACGTCGACCACCAGGCCCGGTGGGACCTTCAGATAGCCGAGGTCGCGGGCGATCCCCATGTTGCGGACCATGGAGCGGCCGACGAAGGCCACGCGGCGGCCGTATTCGTGGGCCGCGTCCAGGATCTGCTGGATGCGGTGGACGTGGCTGGCGAAGCTGGCCACGATGATCCGCTTCCGGGCGCCGGCGAAGACCTGGCGCAGCACGTTGGAGATGTCCCGCTCGTGCGGGGTGAAGCCCGGGACCTCGGCGTTCGTGGAGTCGGTGAGCAGGAGGTCGATGCCCTCCTCGCTCAGCCGGGCGAACGCGTGCAGGTCGGTGAGGCGGTTGTCCAGCGGGAGCTGGTCCATCTTGAAGTCGCCGGTGTGCACCACCATGCCGGCGGGGGTGCGGATGGCGACCGCCAGGGCGTCCGGGATGGAGTGGTTGACGGCGATGAACTCGCAGTCGAAGGGGCCGATGCGCTCGCGGTTGCCCTCCGCCACTTCCAGCGTGTACGGGCGGATCCGGTGCTCCTGGAGCTTGGCCTCGATGAGGGCGAGGGTCAGCTTGGAGCCGATCAGGGGGATGTCCGGCTTCTCGCGGAGCAGGAAGGGGACGCCGCCGATGTGGTCCTCGTGGCCGTGCGTGAGGACGATGCCCTCGATGTCGTCGAGGCGGTCCCGGATGGACGAGAAGTCCGGCAGGATCAGGTCGATTCCAGGCTGCTCCTCCTCCGGGAAGAGCACTCCGCAGTCGACGATCAGAAGGCGGCCTCCGTACTCGAAGACCGTCATGTTCCGGCCGATCTCGCCGAGACCACCGAGCGGGGTGACCCGCAGGCCTCCCGCCGGGAGCAGCGGGGGCGGGCCGAGTTCAGGATGCGGATGACTCAAAAGACTCTCCTCACCACGCACGCCACGTACCGGTCGGGCACGTGGCGCGCATGACGTTCGTGCAGAAGCAGTTGTCGTTGTGGGGTGCAGGCACCGGTGGCCTGCGTATGCAGTTGTCGATTCAGTTGTGAAGCTCGGGTGGTGCCAAGTCTGTTGTCAGAGCTGTACCCCGCCGGCGGCAAGATCGATCTTGAGCTGGGCGATCTCCTCGGGCGAGCACTCGACCATGGGGGCGCGCAGGGGGCCGGAGGGCAGGCCCTGGAGGGCGAGCGCGGCCTTGGTGGTCATGACGCCCTGGGTGCGGAACATGCCGGTGTAGACCGGGAGCAGCTTCTGGTGGATCTCGGTGGCCTTGACGACGTCGCCCGAGTTGTACGCCTCGACGAGGGCGCGCAGGTCGGGGGTGACGAGGTGGCCGACGACCGAGACGAAGCCGACCGCGCCCACGGAGAGCAGGGGCAGGTTCAGCATGTCGTCGCCGGAGTACCAGGCGAGGCCGGACTGGGCGATGGCCCAGCTGGCGCGGCCGAGGTCGCCCTTGGCGTCCTTGTTGGCGACGATCCGGGGGTGCTCGGCGAGGCGGACGAGCGTCTCGGTGTTGATCGGGACGCCGCTTCGGCCGGGGATGTCGTAGAGCATGACGGGCAGCCCGGTGGCGTCCGCGACGGCCGTGAAGTGCCGGTACAGGCCCTCCTGCGGGGGCTTGTTGTAGTACGGCGTGACGACCAGGAGGCCGTGGGCGCCGATGCGCTCGGCGTCGCGGGCCAGCTCGATGCTGTGGTGGGTGTCGTTGGTGCCGACACCGGCCACGACGTGGGCGCGGTCGCCGACCGCCTCCAGCACGGCTCGTACCAGGTCCGATTTCTCCGCGTCGGTCGTGGTGGGGGACTCGCCGGTGGTGCCGTTGATGATCAGGCCGTCGTTGCCTGCGTCCACCAGGTGGGCGGCGAGCCGCTGCGCGCCGTCGAGGTCGAGTGCGCCGTCCGCCGTGAAGGGCGTGACCATGGCGGTGAGGACCCGCCCGAAGGGGGTCTGCGGAGTCGAGGTCGGAGCCATGGGTAACACGCTACTCGGTGCTCAATGCGTGGTCTGCCCTCGGGGTGTCGGGAAAGTCCTGACAAATGCGGAGCCCGGCACTGCCTGCTCGGGGGTTCAAGCAGTGCCGGGTCCGTTTGATCAGGCTAGATGAACTTCTCTAAATGCCGCAATACGGACACTTCGCGACGCTGGTCCGTACATCCGTTCCGCGCGGGGAACAGGCTTCCTTACGGGGCCACACGTCCGTTCGTATTGAAGGCCGCGTAGGTGAGCGGCATGAGCTTCGCCCACTCCGCCTCCATCTTCTCGCCGACCATCTCGATCTCCCGCTGCGGGAAGGACGGCACCTTGGCCAGCTCGTGCTGGGTGCGCAGGCCGAGGAAGTGCATCAGGGAGCGCGCGTTGCAGGTGGCGTACATCGAGGAGTACAGGCCGACGGGGAGGGCGGCGCGGGCCACCTCGCGGGCGACGCCCTCGGCGAGCAGCTTCTGGTAGGACGCGTACGCCTGCTCATAGGACTCCGCGAGGGTGCTGCGCACGGTCTCGTGCTGGGCCGGGGTGCCCTCGACGAAGACGTACTTGCCCGGGCGGCCCTCCTGCACGAGCTTGCGGGACTCGTCGGGGACGTAGAAGACCGGCTCGAGCTCCCGGTAGCGGCCCGACTCCTCGTTGTAGGACCACCCGACCCGGTGCCGCATGAACTCGCGGAAGACGAAGATCGGGGCGCTGATGAAGAAGGTCATCGAGTTGTGCTCGAACGGGCTGCCGTGCCGGTCGCGCATCAGGTAGTTGATCAGGCCCTTGGAGCGCTCGGGGTCCTTCTTCAGCTCGTCCAGGGACTGCTCGCCGAGCGTCGAGACTCGGGCGGCGAAGAGGACGTCGGCATCCGACGCACTGGACTTCACGAGCTCGACGGTGACGTCACTGCGCAGGGTGAGCGACTCGGGGGTGGTCACGGGGGTCCTTCCCATCACTTCTTGAGGTTCGCGCCCACTGTACGGGGGACCCCCGGCAGACCCGAACCGTGACCCTGTCGCGGATTTTTTCGGACATGGGCACCTTTTGTGCCACCAGAGCGTCTGTATCGGTGAGGACCATACGTTCGACACGCAAGTTCCCCCCGAGAGGAGAGGTGCTTCCCCATGTTCCGTCGGCGTGAGCCCGTGCCCTTCGCCTTCGTGGCCGAGGCCGACAGGTTCCGCAGCAATGTCGCTCCCCCGCCCCGTGAGCGGGCGTCCGTCGGTCAGATGGCCGGGCGCTGGCTGCTGGGCCTCACCATCGTCGCCGGGCTGGTCGGCTCGGTGATCCTCGGTCTGCCGTCGATGTCCTCGCCGTCGACTGCTCCGGCCCCGCAGTCCCAGGCCTCGCAGGGGCACTGACTCGTCCGGCCGCCCCAGGGTGGTGGGCCGGATTCCGGCCGGATAGCCTCACCGGGCACAGCCCATGCAAGGAATGAGTGAGGACCAGCCGTGCCCCTGCCCTTCCTGACGGCCGACCGCGGCTACGACGCGGCATCCGAGAGCGCGCTGCCCCACGACGACCGGGAGCGCTGGCGGCGCCCCTACCGGCCCGGTCCCTGGCGGGTGGGCGGGGCCGCCCTGTGGCTGCTGCTCTCCTCGTTCGTGCTGTTCGCCGCGGTGCTCATCGCCCTGACCGGCTCGGCTTCCTCCGCCGGCCTGGTCCTGGCCGTGGCACTGGTGATCATCGCGGGTGCGCTGCGGATACTGCGCATGGGTGTCTGGGTGAGTTCCCATGGGCTGCGGCACGTGAGCCTCCTGGTGACACGTACGGTGCCCTGGCAGCGCGTGGTCTCGGTGCGGACGGCCCAGCAGCCGGTGCGCTGGCTGGGGCTGCCGCGCACGGTGCAGGGGCAGGCTCTGACGCTCGTGCGCAAGGACCGGCCCGCCGAGGACACTCCGCTGCTGTCCACGCACAGTCTGGACTTCCTGCACCGTCCCGCGGCCTTCGACCTGGCGGCGGACACGGTGGAGGCATGGGCCGCCGAGTACCGGCGCGGCTGACCGTCACAGGCAGGCCGAAGGGGCCGGCCCGCGGGAGTGCGGGCCGGCCCCTTCGGCGTACCGGCCGGGGTAGCGGCGCGGTTCAGGCCTGGACGGGTCTGCCGTCGTGCAGCGCGATGGCCCGCAGCATGGCCTTGCGGGCGCGCGGGGTGTCACGGGCGTCGTGGTAGGCGACGGCGAGCCGGAACCAGCTGCGCCAGTCGTCCGGGGCCTCCTCCGTCTCGGCCTTGCGCCGGGCGAAGACCTCGTCCGCCGAGTCGCGGTCGATACGGCCGCCCGGAGTGCGCTTCAGCTCGTCGACGGGCAGGCCGCCCTCGGCGTCGAGTTCGGCGGCGAGCTGGTTGGCCTTGCGGACGAACTGGGTGTTCTTCCACAGGAACCACAGGCCGATGACCGGCAGGATCAGTACCGCGATCCCGAAGGTGACGGTGAGGACCGTGCCGGACTGGATGAGCATGATGCCGCGGCTGCCGACCAGGACGAAGTAGAACAGCAGGACGGCGGCCGTGACGAGGTAAGTGATCTTCGCGCGCATGACGTCTTCGGGCTCGGCTCGGGTCTCAGCTCAGGTCCAGGAAGTGCTCCAGGCCGAAGGTCAGGCCCGGAGTGGACACCACGCGGCGGGCGCCGAGCAGGATGCCCGGCATGAAGCTGCTGTGGTGCAGGGAGTCGTGGCGGATGGTGAGGGTCTCGCCCTCGGCGCCGAGCAGCACCTCCTGGTGGGCCAGGAGGCCGCGCAGGCGCACGGCGTGGACGGGGACGCCGTCCACGTCCGCCCCGCGGGCGCCGTCCAGGGCGGTGACCGTGGCGTCCGGCGCCGGGGCGGAGCCGGCCCGGCGGCGGGCGTCGGCGATGAGCTGGGCCGTGCGGGTGGCGGTCCCCGAGGGGGCGTCCACCTTGTTCGGGTGGTGCAGCTCGACGACCTCGACCGACTCGAAGTACGGCGCGGCGATCTGCGCGAACTTCATGGTCAGCACGGCGCCGATGGAGAAGTTCGGCGCGATGAGCACGCCCGTCCGAGGGGACTGGGCGAGCCAGCCCTTCAGCTGCGCGAGGCGGTCGTCGGTCCAGCCCGTCGTACCGACGACCGCGTGGATGCCGTGGCGGACGCAGAAGTCGAGGTTGCCCATGACGGAGGCGGGGGTGGTCAGCTCGACGGCGACCTGGGCGCCGGTCTCCGCCAGCGCCTCCAGCTTGTCGCCGCGGCCGAGGGCGGCCACCAGCTCCATGTCCTCGGCGGCCTCGACGGCCCGTACCGCCTCGGAGCCGATCCGGCCCTTGGCACCGAGGACCGCCACGCGCAGCTTGCTCATCTGTTGCTTCCTTACCGGAGGTGATTGGACCGGAGGTGACTGGACCGGACGTATCAGGCGACGGCGTCGTGCAGCCGTGCGGCCTGCTTGTCCTTCAGCGGACCGATGACCGACAGCGACGGGCGCTGCCCCAGGATGTCGCGGGCGACCGAGCGGACCTCGTCGGGGGTGACCGCCACTATCCGGGCCAGCATGTCATCCACGGACATCTGCTCGCCCCAGCACAGCTCGCTCTTGCCGATACGGTTCATCAGCGCGCCGGTGTCCTCCAGGCCCAGGACGGTGGAGCCCTGGAGCTGGCCGATGGCACGGTTGATCTCCTCGTCCGACAGGCCGTTCTGGGCGACGTGGTCGAGTTCGTCGCGGCAGATCCTCAGCACGTCGTGCACCTGGCTGGGGCGGCAGCCGGCGTACACGCCGAACAGGCCGCAGTCGGCGAAGCCGGAGGTGTACGAGTACACGCTGTAGGCCAGGCCGCGCTTCTCCCGGACCTCCTGGAAGAGACGGGAGGACATGCCGCCGCCGAGGGCGGTGTTGAGCACGCCCATGGCCCAGCGGCGGTCGTCCGTGCGCGCCAGGCCCGGCATGCCGAGGACGACGTGCGCCTGCTCGGTCTTGCGGGCGAGCAGCTCCAGCTTGCCCGTCGTGCGGATCGTACGGCGGCCGTCGCGCGGGGCGATGGGCTGCGCGTCGAGGTTCTTGAAGGCGCCCGCCTTCTCGAAGGCCGCGCGGACCTGTCGTACGACCTTGTTGTGGTCGATGTTGCCGGCGCAGGCGACCACCAGGTGGGTGGGGTCGTAGTGCTTGCGGTAGAAGCGGCGGATGCGGTCGGCGCTGAGGGCGTTGACCGTGTCGACGGTGCCGAGGACGGGTCGGCCGAGGGCGTTGTCGCCGAACATGGTGTGCGCGAACAGGTCGTGCACACAGTCGCCGGGGTCGTCCTCGGTCATCGCGATCTCTTCGAGGATCGCGCCGCGCTCGACGTTGACGTCCTCTTCGAGGATGAGCGAGCCGGTCAGCATGTCGCAGACGACGTCGATGGCGAGCGGCAGGTCGGTGTCGAGCACGCGCGCGTAGTAGCACGTGTACTCCTTGGCCGTGAACGCGTTCATCTCGCCGCCGACCGCGTCCAGGGCGGCGGAGATGTCCAGGGCGGACCTGCGGCCGGTGCCCTTGAAGAGCAGGTGCTCCAGGTAGTGCGTGGCGCCGTTCAGGGACGGCGTCTCGTCGCGCGAGCCCACGTGCGCCCAGATGCCGAAGGTGGCCGAGCGCACGGAGGGCAGGGTCTCGGTGACGATGCGCAGGCCGCCCGGGAGGGTGGTCTTGCGGACCGTACCGATGCCGTTCATCCCCTTGATGAGGGTTTGGGTACGGGCGACGGCCCGCGCCTCCGAAGAGGTGCGGGCCGTCGCCTTGGAGCTACGGGACGTCACTGTTCGGCGTCGTCCTTCGTGTCCTCGGAGCCTTCCTCGCCCTCGATCACGGGGATGAGGGAGAGCTTGCCGCGGGAGTCGATCTCGGCGATCTCGACCTGGACCTTCTGGCCCACGCCGACGACGTCCTCGACGTTCTCCACTCGCTTGCCGCCGGCGAGCTTGCGGATCTGCGAGATGTGCAGCAGACCGTCCTTGCCCGGGAGCAGCGACACGAACGCACCGAAGGTCGTCGTCTTCACGACCGTACCCAGGTAGCGCTCGCCGACCTCCGGCATGGTCGGGTTGGCGATGCCGTTGATCGTGGCGCGGGCGGCCTCGGCGGCCGGGCCGTCGGCGGCACCGATGTAGATGGTGCCGTCGTCCTCGATCGTGATCTCGGCGCCGGTGTCCTCCTGGATCTGGTTGATCATCTTGCCCTTGGGGCCGATGACCTCGCCGATCTTGTCGACCGGGATCTTCACGGTGATGATCCGCGGCGCGTTCGGGGACATCTCGTCCGGGGTGTCGATCGCTTCCATCATCACGTCGAGGATGTGGAGACGGGCGTCGCGGGCCTGCTTGAGGGCCGCGGCCAGGACGGAGGCCGGGATGCCGTCCAGCTTGGTGTCGAGCTGGAGGGCGGTCACGAACTCCTTGGTGCCGGCGACCTTGAAGTCCATGTCACCGAAGGCGTCCTCCGCACCGAGGATGTCGGTGAGGGTGACGTAGTGCGTCTCGCCCTCGATCTCCTGGGAGATCAGGCCCATGGCGATACCGGCGACGGGGGCCTTCAGCGGCACACCGGCGTTCAGCAGCGACATGGTGGAGGCGCAGACCGAGCCCATGGACGTCGAGCCGTTGGAGCTCAGCGCCTCGGAGACCTGGCGGATCGCGTAGGGGAACTCCTCGCGCGTCGGCAGGACCGGCACGAGGGCGCGCTCGGCGAGGGCGCCGTGGCCGATCTCGCGGCGCTTCGGGGAGCCGACGCGGCCGGTCTCGCCGGTGGAGTACGGCGGGAAGTTGTAGTTGTGCATGTAGCGCTTGCGGGTCACCGGGGAGAGGGTGTCCAGCTGCTGCTCCATGCGGAGCATGTTGAGGGTGGTGACGCCCAGGATCTGGGTCTCGCCACGCTCGAACACCGCGGAACCGTGCACCCGCGGGATGGCCTCGACCTCGGCGGCGAGCGTACGGATGTCCGTGACGCCACGGCCGTCGATGCGCTTCTTCTCCTTGATCACGCGCTCGCGGACCAGCTGCTTGGTGAGCGAGCGGTACGCGGCGGAGATCTCCTTCTCGCGGCCCTCGAACTCCGGCAGGAGCTTCTCGGCGGCGAGCGCCTTGACGCGGTCCAGCTCGGACTCGCGCTCCTGCTTGCCCGCGATGGTCAGCGCGGAGGCGAGCTCCGGGCGGACGGCGGCGGAGAGCGCCTCCAGGACGTCGTCCTGGTAGTCGAGGAAGATCGGGAACTCGCCGGTCGGCTTGGCGGCCTTGGAGGCGAGGTCGGCCTGGGCCTTGCAGAGCACCTTGATGAAGGGCTTCGCGGCTTCCAGACCGGCGGCGACGACCTCCTCGGTCGGCGCCTCGGCGCCGCCCTCGACCAGCTTGATGGTCCCCTCGGTGGCCTCGGCCTCGACCATCATGATCGCGACGTCGCCGTCCTCCAGGACGCGGCCGGCGACCACCATGTCGAAGACGGCGTCCTCGAGCTCGGTGTGCGTCGGGAACGCGACCCACTGGCCGTTGATCAGCGCGACGCGGACGCCGCCGATCGGGCCGGAGAAGGGCAGACCGGCCAGCTGCGTGGACGCGGACGCGGCGTTGATCGCCACGACGTCGTACAGGTGGTCGGGGTTGAGAGCCATGATCGTCGCGACGACCTGGATCTCGTTGCGCAGGCCCTTCTTGAAGGACGGGCGCAGCGGGCGGTCGATGAGGCGGCAGGTGAGGATCGCGTCCTCGGAGGGGCGGCCCTCACGGCGGAAGAAGCTGCCGGGGATCTTGCCGGCGGCGTACATCCGCTCCTCGACGTCCACCGTCAGCGGGAAGAAGTCGAGCTGGTCCTTGGGGTTCTTGGAGGCGGTGGTGGCCGACAGCACCATGGTGTCGTCGTCCAGGTACGCCACGGCGGAACCGGCGGCCTGCTTGGCCAGGCGGCCCGTCTCGAAGCGGATGGTACGGGTGCCGAAGGCGCCATTGTCGATGACGGCCTCGGCGTAGTGGGTCTCGTTCTCCACTAGCGTTTTCTCCGTTACTTTGTCGTCTTTCGTCCCTCGGCTGCCCGTGTGGCAGGGGGACGGCTGTGGAGAAGCGCGCCGTGCTGTGCGGGCCGGTCTTCGATCGAAGCTCCCGGGGCTCGCATCCCCCCGGGGGCCACTACCGAGGACCGGCGGCGGCTGGGTGCGCCTCTCCTTTTCGTTGTCGTGCTGTGTCGTCCGTATTGCGTTGTGCTACCACACTACAAAGCGTGGGTGACACTCCGCACGTTTCCATACGGACGGCGATGGGTTCCGTACGCGCGGCAACGCCCCGCATACGGCAAAGGGAGCGGCCCCCGAATCCTTCCGGGAACCGCTCCCTTCACGGCGTCCTACTTGGCGCCAGCCGCACCGCGGCGGATGCCCAGGCGGTCGACCAGCGTACGGAAGCGCTGGATGTCCTTCTTCGCCAGGTACTGCAGCAGGCGACGACGCTGACCGACCAGGATCAGCAGACCACGGCGGGAGTGGTGGTCGTGCTTGTGGGTCTTGAGGTGCTCAGTCAGGTCGGAGATCCGACGCGAGAGCATGGCGACCTGGACCTCGGGGGAGCCGGTGTCGCCCTCCTTCTGGCCGAACTCGGCGATGATCTGCTTCTTCGTAGCGGCGTCGAGCGACACGCGTACTCCTCATAGTCTGTGAGTGCCACCGAGTGCCCCCGGTCTGCATCTCGGGGGAGCTTCCGTGACTCGGAAGGCGGGATCCGCTGGGCGCGGCCTCCGGGACCCACATCGAGCGGGCTCCGGGGGCGCGTACACAAACGGCCGTCGACCAGGGTACCAGGCGGTTACGGGCACCTCGTACCGGGTTCCGGAACGGCCCGGGCCGGCGGGGGCGGCCACTAGGGTGAACGTCCTGATCGTACGGACGTCGGGAAGGGGTCGCTTCGGGATGGCGGAGACGGAAGCGGAGATCAAGGCGCGCAAGGAGCGGGAGCGCGACGAGCTGTACGCGCTCGACATCTCGGGCGTCGAGTGGCACTGCGCACCGGGCACGGAGGAGCACGAGGAGCGGGTCGAGATCGCGTACCTGCCCGAAGGCGCGGTCGCCATGCGGTCCTCCCTCGACCCCGACACCGTGCTGCGGTACACGGAGGCGGAGTGGCGGGCGTTCGTGCTGGGCGCGCGGGACGGGGAGTTCGATCTGGAGCCGATGCCGCACAACGGAGGGCTCGACGTGCAGTGAGCACACCGTGGTGACAGGGGCGGCACGCGTGCGTGCCGCCCCTTCGCATGTCAGTGCTTCAGCCCGGCGGTACCCACGCCGAGCACCGACAGGACCGGGCTCTTCGGATGGCTGTCGTCGCGTTCCAGCTGGCGGCGGGCGAAGAAGGCACGGCCCTGTTCGTAGCGGATGTCCGACTGCTCGGGGTCGCTGAGTTCGCCCTCTTCGTCCTCCGGGAGCTGGAACAGGAGGTACGGGGTCTCCTTGCCGGTCCGCGGGTTCCAGTCGACCATGGCCGCGGGCTGGACGTCGTCCATGCTGCGGCGGTAGACGATCAGGTCGTCACCGTTCGTGCGGACGGGGACGACGAGTTGGAAGGGGCGGCCCTGGAACTCGGCGGCCTTCGTGCCCTTTCCGACGTCGAAGGCCGTGATCCGGTCGGCAGGCTTCTTCAGGTCGCTGTTGTTCTCCTGGCTCATGACGAAGACCCGGTCGCGGCCGACCACCATTCCGTCGCACTTGTCGACGACGCCGAAGAAGGGACCGGGGTAGACCTCCTCGCCGCACTTGGGGTCGTAGCCGTTCATCGAGATGGTGGCCAGCCGCCGGCCGTTCTTCGGATCGAGGGTGAGCAGGTCCGTGACCACGCTGTCCCCCGCCTCGACGGCAAGCACCGGCGGGTCGGCGGACGGCAGATAGACGCCCTGGACGCCGCGGCTGACCGAGTACTGCCACACGACCCTGCCGGTCCGCGGGTCGAGCTTTTCCACCCGATAGGTGGCGTCGCCGGACTGGCCGCAGGTGACGAGGGCGAGCAGAGCCCGGCCGCCCACGTAACCCGAGTCGTGGCACTGGGACGTGGCGAGGGTGGTGTTCCACAACCGCTTGCCGCTGTCCATGTCGTACGCCGCCGACCCGAGGCCCCAGGCGATGGCCACGACGCCCCGGGTCAGGGCGATGTTCGTGTTGGTCACGTAGGCGAAGTCGGCCGCCGGCATCTTCTTCTGCCAGAGCTTCTTGCCGGTGTCGAGGTCGACGAGGAGCACCTCGTCGCAGACGCCCTTGTTGCCGGAGTCCGGGGGCTGGACGACCACCGCGGTCCTGCCGTCGGCGGTGACGTCGCGGCTGACCGCACAGACGTGGCCGTCGAGCGGGAGCTTCCAGGCGGTCTCGTCGTAGCCGGGCTCGATCTTGTAGCCCTCGATCCGGTGGGCGACGGCCCGCGCGAGGATCCTGCCCGTGGCCCAGGTGCCGGGGGCGTACCGCGGCTTGTCGGTGAGGTTGGCCTCGTTGTGCTGGACGACGATCTGCCCCTCCGGTGAGGCGGGAGCCTTCTCCAGGGTCGCGCGTATGGCGTCCGGGGTCTGCTCGACCGCCGCGGTGTCGGTCCGCCCCTTCGTGCGGCCGCCCGAGTGGTACCAGAGCAGGCCCGCGCCGACGAGCAGAACGGCGGCCACCACGGCGGCGACCGCTCCGAGGACGCGCCTGCGCCGTTTCGCTCTCGACCGGTCCACCGCCTGCGCGGACTCGGTGTATATCGACGGCGGTGGGCCGAAGCTCATGTCGGCAGGTCCCTTCGGGGGCTGCGGCGGCGCGGGGCGCGGGGGGGTTACGGCGGCGCGGGGCGCGGGGGGGTTACGGCGGCGCGGGAGGCGGGTGATTGCGGCGGCGCCGGGGTTGCCGACGACCGGCACGACTGCGTCACCGAGCAGGTGACCGGCGATGTCCGCGTTCCTCTGCGGTCTCGGCCGCGCCGGGCGCCTCGCGACGACACGAGCGGGCCTGCTGCTCACGGGCCGCCGGGGCTGGGCGTTCCCGGCGGCCCGCTGGTCAATTGCTGGTCATCGGCCGGCTGGTCATTTGCTGGTCATCGGCCCACTGGTCATTTACTGGTCATCGCCCGCGCGGTCGCATACACGTCGAAGACGGCCAGGGTCAGCGGGATCAGCGTCAGCAGGACGAAGCCCTCGCAGATCTCCAGGAAGCGGCCCCAGAAGGGCGTCAGGCCGCCCCGCGGCAGGATCAGGCCGAGGGCCGTGACCAGGGCGGTGGCCGCGGCGATGACCGCGATCAGCCAGACGGTCCGGATGTCCAGGTCGGCGCGGTCGCCGGTGAGGGCCGCACGAATCGCCGACTGCGGCGGGTTCAGGGCGAGTCCGAGGCCCAGCAGGACCAGTGCGCCGAGGCCCGCGGCCAGGACGGAGGCCACCTGGGCGGTGTAGCGGAAGAGGTGGGCGCGCATCACCATCGCCACCCCGGTGGCGAAGGCGAGCAACTGGGCCCAGATGCCGTCGGAGAAGCCCAGCACCGCTGCGGCGCCGACGGCGAGGAGGGCGCATCCGCCGACGAGGCCGACGAGGAGTTCATGGCCGCGCCGGGCCTGGGCCTCGATGCGCTCGGCGTCCACGGGCTCCTGGGCGCCGGCGTCTGCGCCGTAGGCGGGGCGGGGCGCGTTGCTCGGGGCCTCGAAGCCGATCGGCAGCCGGGCGAAGCGCATCGACATGCCCGGCAGGAAGGCGAGTGCCCCCACTGCGATCGGTGCGCACAGACCGGCCATCTCGGTCGGGGACCAGTGGACCAGGGTCGCGACGAAGACGACGACCAGAGCCACGGTGGAGGCGAACACGAAGGCCACGAACGGTCCGTCGCCGTGCGGGGAGCACAGGGCGAGGATGAGGGCCGCGACCAGGACCGCGGCGCACGCCAGCAGGAACTGCAGCCTGCCGATGCCCTGCCCGTCGGACAGGGGCAGCAACCCGCTGCCCGCGACACCCACGTTGGGCAGGGCACCGAGGCCGAGGGCGACGGCGGAGCCGCGGTCGTCGTAGACGCGCGCCCGTACGGCCGACAGCACAACCAGGAGGATGCCGGTGACGGCGGCGAGGATGCCGGCCAGGCCGTTCATGTCGTGGTGTGGATCGGCGGTCCAGGCGACGAACGCGAGGAGCGTCGGCAGCACCCCGCCGCCGATGAGGCCCGCGGCCCGGGTCAGCTCACCGCTCCACAGGGTGTGCTGCTTGGTGACGGCGGAGGCGACGGCCTCGGCGACGTCGTCGAACACGGCCGGCGGCAGGGACTCCGAGAACGGGCGCAGGGTGAGGAGTTCGCCGTCGAGAATGCGCTGGGCGGCGAACGAACGGGAACTGTCCAGCACGGTGCCGTCGGTGCGGACCAGGTGATAGCCGACCGGGGCGCCCGCATCGGGGCTCTGCTGGGACAGCCGGAGGATCTCCGGGTAGAGGTCGGCGACCGGGACGTCGTCGGGCAGTGCCACGTCGATGCGGCTGTCCGGCGCGACGATGGTCACCCGGCAGAAGCCGAGTCCCGTGCCGGGTCCGGAAGCCGCCCCCGTACCGGGTCCGCCGGTGGCGGTGGCCGTCATGCTCACCTGCTGCTCCCCCTCAGTGGTGGTGGTGCGTCTACTTCGTGAAGGTCTCGTGCCGGTCCGCCCTGTGTGTGGCGGCACGAGTGCCGTACGACAGGATTCCGGGGCCGATCCCCTCCGACTTCGGGCGGGTTGTCCCGGTACATCCGGCCTGCTTGGCGTGTGCTCACGCGAACATCCGGCACCCTACCGCTCACCGGTGTGCCGTGAACTCAGTAGGATCACGCGGCGGCCTGCGCTCGCCGGACACGGGGCGGCGGGCGGAAAGCCTGGGTCGGGCAAGGGAATTGGTGAGCAGTGAGCCAGATTGTCGTCAAGCGCCCCCCTCGCGCGCTTCCGTCCGAAGTACCCACGGAAGAGGTCGCTGTCCAGCCGCCGCCCGAGCTGCCTCGGGGGCATCAGGAGAGCGTGCTCATGCAGTTGCTGCCCACGCTCGGCATGGGCGGTTCCGTGGTCTTCTTCTTCACGAACGGTCAGCCGTTCATGAAGATCATGGGCATGGTCATGATCGCCTCGACGGTGGCGATGTCCATCGCGATGGTGGTCCGGTTCCGCCGCGGTTCCCAGGGCCAGCTGGCCGACATGCGCCGCGACTACCTCAGCTATCTGTCGCAGACCCGCAAGTCCGCGGTTCGGACGGCGAAGGCGCAGCGGGACGCGCAGTACTACCTGCACCCCTCCCCCGAGCAGCTGTGGGCGCTCGTCGCCGAGGGCAGCCGGGTGTGGGAGCGGCGGCCGGGCGACGAGGACTTCGCGCACGTGCGCATCGGCCTCGGCCCGCAGCCCCTCGCGACCACGCTCGTCCCCCCGGAGACGGGGCCCGTCGAGCAGCTGGAGCCGCTGACCGCGGGCGCCATGCAGCGTTTCCTCGCCGCGCACAGCACCCTCAGCGACCTGCCGATGGCGGTCTCGCTGCGCGCCTTCTACCACGTCACCGTCAGCGGTGAGCCGCAGTCGGTACGGGCCTCGGCCCGGGCGCTGGTCGGCTCGCTGGCCTCGCTGCACTCCCCCCAGGACCTGATCATCGCGGTCGCCGCCGGACGCGAGGCGCTGCCGCACTGGGACTGGGCGAAGTGGCTGCCGCATGTGCAGGCTTCCGGCCTCCTGGACGGCGCGGGCACCCGCAGGCTGATCAGTGCCGACACCCGCGAGCTGGAGGACCTGCTGTCCGCCCGGCTGACCGGCCGCCCGCGCTTCCACCCCGGAGCGGCACCGCTGCTGGACGAACCGCACATCGTGCTCGTCCTGGACGACCTGTCGCTGCTGCCCGACTCCGTGCTCGCCAACCCGGAGGGCCTGCAGGGTGTCACCGTGGTCGAGGTGGTCCCGGGCGAGCTGACGAGCGCGGGCGGCGACCTGTCCGTGGTCGTCCAGCCGGGCTCCCTGAGCCTGGAGTCCGGGCACGGGATGGTCTACGAGGGGACCCCCGACGCGCTCTCCTACGAGTCCGCCGAGGCACTGGCCCGGCAGCTGGCGCCGCTGCGCATGGCGTCCGGCGGTGACGACGACGAGCCGCTGCTCGCCAACCTGGAGTTCACGGATCTGCTCGGCCTCGGTGACGCGGCCTCCGTCGACACCAAGCGGACCTGGCGCCCGCGCGCGCTGGCCGAGCGGCTGAGGGTGCCGATCGGTCTCGGCGAGGACGGCCGCCCGGTGATGCTGGACCTCAAGGAGGCCGCACAGGAGGGCATGGGCCCGCACGGCCTGTGCGTCGGCGCGACCGGTTCCGGCAAGTCGGAGCTGCTGCGCACGCTGGTGCTGGGCCTCGCCGTCACGCACTCCTCGGAGACCCTGAACTTCGTCCTCGCCGACTTCAAGGGCGGCGCCACCTTCGCCGGCATGGCGCAGATGCCGCACGTCGCGGCCGTGATCACCAACCTGGCCGACGACCTGACGCTGGTCGACCGCATGGGCGACTCGATCCGCGGTGAGCTGAACCGGCGCCAGGAGATGCTGCGCGACGCCGGCAACTACGCCAACATCCACGACTACGAGAAGGCCCGCGCGGCCGGCGCCCCGCTGCAGCCGGTCCCCTCCCTGGTGCTGGTGATCGACGAGTTCAGCGAGCTGCTGACCGCGAAGCCGGACTTCATCGAGATGTTCGTGCAGATCGGCCGCATCGGCCGGTCGCTGGGCGTGCACCTGCTGCTGGCCTCGCAGCGCCTGGAGGAGGGCCGTCTGCGCGGTCTGGAGACCTATCTGTCGTACCGCATCGGTCTGCGCACGTTCTCCGCCGCGGAGTCCCGCGCGGCCCTCGGTGTCCCCGACGCCTACGAACTCCCGAACGTCCCCGGTTCCGGCTTCCTGAAGTTCGGCACGGACGAAATGGTCCGCTTCAAGGCGGCGTACGTCTCCGGCGTCTACCGCACGGGTTCGCAGCGATCGGCGCTGGTGGGCGGACCGCTGCCGGTTGACCGGCGGCCCGTGCTGTTCACGGCGGCGGAGGTGCCCGTGCAGTACACCATCGTGCCCCAGCAGCAGACGGAGTCGGCGCCGGGCGTGGACGACGCCCTGGCCGACACGGTCCTCGACGTGATCGTGCGCCGACTGGAGGCTCAGGGCCCGGCGGCGCACCAGGTGTGGCTGCCGCCGCTGGAGAGCCCGCCGTCGATGGACGCGCTGCTGCCCGGACTCGCGGCGGAGCAGGGCCGCGGCCTGACCCAGCCCGGCTACGAGGGTGCGGGACGCCTGGTCGTCCCGGTCGGCCTGGTCGACAAGCCCTACGAGCAGCGCCGCGACCGCCTGCAGCTCGACTTCTCGGGCGCGGCCGGCCACATGCAGATCATCGGCGGCCCGCAGTCCGGCAAGTCCACCCTCCTGCGCTCACTGATCTGCTCCTTCGCGCTCACGCACACGCCGTACGAGGTGCAGTTCTACGGGCTGGACTTCGGTGGCGGCGGTATGGCCGCGGTGCAGGACCTGCCGCACGTGGGCGGCATCGCCTCCCGCCTGGACCCTGAGCGGGTGCGCCGTGCGGTCTCCGAGGTCTACGGCGTGCTGACGGGCCGCGAGGAGTACTTCCGCTCGGCCGGGATCGCCTCCATCGCCGACTTCCGGTCCCGCCGGGCACGCGGCGACATCTCCGTCACGGAACAGCCGTGGGGTGACGTGTTCCTCGTCATCGACGGCTGGGGCAACTTCCGTACGGACTACGAGGCTCTGGAGCCGGCCGTCCTGGACATCGCCGCCCGGGGTCTCGGCTACGGCATCCACGTGATCATCACCGCGTCGCGCTCGATGGAGGTCCGGGCGAACCTCAAGGACCACCTCATGAACCGCCTGGAGCTGCGCCTGGGCGACGTGATGGACTCCGAGATCGACCGCAAGGTGGCGGCGAACGTGCCCTCGGGCGTTCCCGGCCGCGGTCTGTCCCCCCAGAAGCTGCACTTCATGGCGGCCGTCCCGCGGATCGACGGCCTGACCTCCGACACGGACCTCGCCGAAGCCACGGCGGCGCTGACCACCGAGGTCGGCCGCCACTGGCAGGCGCCGGGCGCGCCGAAGGTACGGCTGCTGCCGCGCCAGCTGGAGGCCGTCGAACTCCCGCCGGGCGACCGCTTCCCGAAGCGGGGCGTCGCCTTCGCGCTCGACGAGGACAACCTCGAGCCGGTGTTCGTCGACTTCGACCAGGATCCGTTCTTCATGATCTTCGGCGAGAGCGAGTCCGGCAAGTCCAACCTGCTGCGGCTGCTCATCAAGCAGCTCACGCTGCGCTACAGCGGCGACGAGGCCAAGTTCTTCGTCGTCGACAACCGCCGCTCCCTGCTGGACATCACGCCGACCTCGCACCTGGCCGAGTACATCCCGATGTCGAGCCAGATGGACCACCACATGGCGGCCCTGGCGGACCTGATGCAGCGCCGCACACCGACGGCCGACGTCACCGCGCAGCAGCTGCGGGACCGGAGCTGGTGGCGGGGCCCGCAGGTGTTCGTGGTCGTCGACGACTACGACCTGGTCTCCACCTCCAGCGGCAACCCGCTCAATGGCCTGACGGAACTCCTCCCCTTCGCCCGCGACGTCGGCGTCCGCTTCATCATCGCCCGCTCCTCCGCGGGCGCGGGACGGGCGTCGTACGAGCCGTTCATGCAGCGCATGAAGGAACTGGGCGCCCAGGGCATCGTCCTGGCCGGCGACCCGGCCGAGGGCGACATCCTCAACGGAGTCCGGCCGCGGCCGATGCCGGCGGGGCGGGGCGTGTTCGTGTCGCGGAAGCGGGGCAAGCCGTTGGTTCAGACGGGATTGGTGGACGTGGAGTACTGAGGCCGCTGTTCCGGCGGCCGTACTGACGAAGCCCCCGCCTCCGGGCGGGGGACGGGGAACGGGGAGGAAGCACGCGCATGGCGTGGGACGAGTGGGAACAGCTGAAGAGCGAAGCCGCCAAGGGTCAGCCGGCACACATGCAGCTGAATCAACTGGCTGCCGACGGTGGAGGCGGCGGCAGCAGCACGGGCCGGTGACCTCACCGTCCACCAGACGGACCTAGCGGCGGGGGGGGCGGGCGGGCGCGCGCCGCGCCGCCCCCCACGCCGATCAGGGTCGTGGCGCCCGTGGCGGGTGGCGCCGGCTGCTCCAGGCGCCGTTCACCCCCCCGACCACCAGCGGCTCCTCGGGGGGGGCGCCCCCGAGAGCGAGGGTTTCGCTCTCGGGGCCGCCCTCGATCACGTCGCCGAGCACTGGGTCGACCAGGTTCAGACCCTGCTCGACGCCTGTGCCCACATCTCCAACCACATGCGCTGCACCAAGAACCAGCACGCCGCCGACGAGTCCTACATCGCGGGCACCCTCTCGGTGAGGCCGTCACCGACTGGGAGGAGATGACCAAGAAGCTCGCGACCCTGAAAGAGGACGCCCAGAACAACCTCAAGGCCAAGGCGGACAAGGCACACCGGGCCGGTGTCAACCCCAAGGTGAGCCGCGAGTTCATCGACAGGACCGCACTGGAGTTCGCGGACGCCCACCCCCAGGCGGACTCCTGGTCTGGGCGGCAAGGGCACCCTGCAGTTCTGGACGGACATGGTGAACTCCCACGCCAGCGCCAGGGGCAAGGAACTCGAAAGCCTGGAGAAGCTGCAGACGGACCTGAGCCTGACACTGGCAACGGCGCCGTTCTCCGATTCGGGCAACATGAAGGCCTGGAAGGCGGACCTCCTCAAGGAGATGAACACCAGTTTCCGGTCCGAGTCCGGACTCGGCGTTTCGAGTGCGGGGTGGTCAGAAGACCGGCAGGGCGATCAGGCTGTTGCCGGCCGTGACGAAGACTCGGTTACCGCCGACCGCGAGCTTGAGATCGGAGATCCAGCGAGGGTCGTAGTACCAGATGTTGGAGCCGTCCTTGACGCTCAGGGTGCGCACCGAGAGGCCGTCGTTCTGGTCTTCGAGGAGCCATACGCCGCTGCCCTGGAACAGGACCGGACTCCCGTCGGTACCGTTTGGAGCGAACCAGTCCTTGCGGCCCTTGCGGAGGCTGAGCCGCTCGGTGAAACCGCCGACGGTCGCGAACACATAGTCGTCGAAGACGCCGGCCGGACCCCATTCCGACGAGGTCCCGGATTCGTTCAGCCCCCGCCAGACCTCCTTGCCGTCCGAGATTCTCCGGCCGGACAGTGTCCTGCCGTTGAGATAGACCACACCGTCGCTGGCCACCGGAACGAGCTGAGTCTTCTTCGCCTGGTCGTACACCGTCCACAGGGTGCGGCCGGTCTTCGTACTGACCGCCAGCGCGTGTCCAGCGGTTGTCGAGACGACCAGTGTTCCGCTGTCGACCGTCCCTTGGCGGGAAAGGCCGGTCCTGAACCGCTCCGGCACCGACACGGTCCAGCGCAGCCTCGCATCGGAACGCCCCACCGCACGCAACCGGTGGTCCTTCGTCACGACGTACACCGCCTCCTCATCGACGGCCAACAGCGCCTCGGCATCGGCCTTGGCCGTCCACCTGGGCTCGCCCGTGGACGGGACGAAGGTACGCAGCGTGCCTCCTTTGTCGGCAGCCACGAGCAGCCGGTCGGAGAGCGACAGGTAGCCGCATGTCATCTCCAGGTCGGAGACCAGCCAGCGCTGTTTGCCGTCGACGACGTTGAACGCTGCTATACCGCCGGACTTGGCACCGGCGATGACCACGTCTCGGACCGGCAGCGGAGCCGGCGCATGCGTTCTCACCGCCGCATCGTGCTTCCAGAGCGGTTTGATCTGGCCGCCGACGATGAAGTCGCCGTCGTCGGCGGACAGGATGCGCGCCGTCGGTGTCTTCACCGCGGGCGGCAGGGTGAACAGGTTCTTGTCGCCCGGGCCACCGTCGCGCAGCAGCCACCATCCCGTGCCGCCCGTCGCCGCCAGCAGCGCGCCACCTGCCGCGGCCCCGGTGAGCAGTCTTCGCCGGCTCGGCCCCACCGCGGTCTGGGTCGTCAGCAGCGGTGCGGTCAGTTCCCGAATCTCACGTTCCCGCTCCCTGATCGCATCGGCCACCGGACCGCGCTTCCACACGGCGTCGGACTTCCTGGACACGGCGAAGGCCCCGGCGATCTGCTCAGGGGTGGGCCGCCCCGCCGCCTCCTTCGCCAGGCACGGGGCGATCAGGGCGTGCTGCTCCGGCGAGAGACCGTGCCAGCGTGGTTCGCCGTGGACGACCTCGTACTGGACCGCAGCGACATGGGTGCCGTCGAACGCCCGGTACCCGGTGGCCGCGTACACGAGGACAGCGCCGAGGGAGAAGACATCGGCGGCCGGAGTGACGCGCCGGCCGAGCACCTGCTCGGGGGCGCCGTACCCCGGGGTGACCGGGATCTGTCCGGTGGTGGTGAGCGTCAGGCCGTGCTCGGGGCGTGCGATGCCGAAGTCGATGACCCGTGGGCCGTTCGAGGTGAGCACGATGTTCGGCGGCTTGAGGTCACGATGGACGAACCCGGCCGCGTGGATGTCGCGCAGGGTACGGGCGACAGAGACCGCCAGGGCGCGCAGTCCCGCGTCGTCCAGCGCGCCGAGCCGGTCCACGATCTGGTCCAGGGTCGGCCCGGCCAGGAACTCGGTGGCGATCCAGGGCCGTCCGCCCTCGGTCTGTGCGCCCAGCACCGCGGCCACGCCCGGACTGCTCACGGCCGCCGCCGCCAGCGCCTCGCGCACGAACCGCTGGGCGAGGCCCGTGTCATGGGCGAGCTCGGGTCGGAGCACCTTCACGGCGGCGACGGTGCCCGCGTGGTCCTGCCCTACGTACACCTTGCCCATGCCGCCCTCGCCCAGCACTCCGAGCAGCCGGTACGGGCCGAGCCGGATCGGGTCACCGGTCCCCAGGGGTCTCATCGCTCATCGCTTTCTGTTCTGTGCACCGGACGGTTCACCGCAAGGGGAAAGCCGCGAGGAAGTGGCCGCCCAGCGCGATGACCTCCCCCGCCTTCTCGTGGATCATGAAACGCTCACCGGTGGTCCGGTAGGAGTGGGCCGGCCGGTGGGAGGACAGATCGATCGCCCACAGCCGCGATCCTCGCTTGGTGTACGCGTAGTCGGAGCCGACCACGGGCGGGGCACCCAGGTCCGCGCCGGTCCCCTGCCCACCCTTTTCCTGCCACTTGACGCGCCCGCTCGCCGGGTCGAAGGCGACGAGTCCGAGTCCTTTCTCGACGGCGTACAAGGTGCCTGCCTCGATCACCGGAAGGCCATAGGTGCGACCCGGTCGTTCGGACGCGGAGTCCCAGGCCACACTCCCGTCAGCGAGCCGCAGTGCCCTCAGCCGGCCGGCGCCCACGTACAGGTGCTGCGCATCGGTGACCAGGGACTCCCGTACCCGGTCCGGAACGACGCCGTCCAGCTTGCGGTCCCAGCGGACGGTTCCCGTACCCGTGTCGCGTGCGACGGCATGCACGCTGCCGTCGTTCGCCTCCTGGAGCGCCACAAGACGGTTCCCCACGACTGAGGCTCCGAGGAAGAACGGGTGCGGTACCTCCTGGTGCCTGCGGGGCAGCGGTGCCTTCCACAGTCGCTTGCCGGTGCTGATGTCGACCGCGATCACGTACCAGGACTGGGAGGCGAGGAAGCTGAAGGAGAACTTGCCGCGCCCGGCCACCGCGTAGGCCACCCCGTCCGCGGTGCACAGCGCCTGGTTGAACATGAGCCCGTTGAGGTCGGTGAACTGTGCGAAGGGCTTCCCGACCTTGCCGGTGTGGACGTCGATCAAGGCCAGAGCCAGCGGGCGCGCATGCGAGGAATCGGATCCGGTGTAGTGGTCGTCCACGTCCTTCACCATGAAGATGCGACCGGTGTCGGAAGCGATCTGCCACGGAATAGGCGAGTTGATCGACGACCAGACGACTTTCCCGCGCTGCGCGATGACACCTTCCAGGTAGTTTCCGGCCATCACCACCACCACGTCGTCAACGGCGTGCAGTGGCACCGGAAAGGAGTCCAGGGGTCCCTCTGTGAAGCCGCCGTTGTATGTGTCCTCGACCTGGATCTGCCAGAGGGAGTCCAGCTGCTTCCTTGGCAGCTGGCTGTTACTGGGGCCGGGCGCAGGCTGTGTCCTCGGGGCAACGGCCCGCTCGCTCCAGGCCCACGCGCCCACCGCCCCCGCGGCCGCGACGCCCAGCGCGGCACCGCCGCCGGTGAGCAGCAGACGTCGGCGGGACCACCGTACGGGCACGGCCGTAGACGCAGGAGCCGGCTCATCGGCCGGAGCCGGCAACCGCTGCGGTGCGACGTGCCAGACCTCGCTCGCCCGCCTCCCGATGTCCGCCAGCAGCGCGTCCGGCAGATGGTCGGCGAACTCACCTGCGCCATCGTGTAGTTGACTGGCAAGCCACCCAGTGGTCGGCCGCCGGAACGGGTTCTTGTCCAGGCACTGCGCGAGCACCGGCACGAGGCTGTCGGGCACACCGCTCAAGTCGGCCTCGGTGTACTGCACCCGGTACAGCAGATCCGCCGCCTGACCGTGCCCGAAGGGCGGACGTCCGGTGGAGGCGAAGACCAGCAGACCGGCGAGCGCGAAGACGTCGCCCGTGGCCGTGTGTTCCTGTCCGCTCGCCTGCTCCGGCGACATGAAGGCGGGGGTGCCGATGGCGACCCCCACACGAGTGAGGTGGTCGTCGCCGGCCGCGCGTGCGATGCCGAAGTCGATCACCTTCGGTCCGTAGGCGGTGATCAGGATGTTGGACGGCTTGAGGTCACGGTGGACGACGTCGGACGCGTGCAGCTGCCCCAGCGCCCCGCACAGCGCCGCCCCCAGCGCCCGTACGGACGCCTCGGGCAGCGGACCGCACAGCCGCACGGCCTCGTCGAGGGGCGGCCCGAGCACGTACTCGGTCGCCAACCACGGCATCTCGGCCCGCGGGTCGGCGTCGACCACCCCTGCGCCGAACCGCTCCCCCACGACCCGGGCCGCGTCGGTCTCCAGCCGGAACCGGGTACGGAAGGCCGGGTCGGAGGCGATGCGAGCGTGCATCGTCTTCAGTGCCACGGTACGGCCGCCTGCCGTGCGCGCGAGATAGACGGTGCCCATGCCGCCGCTGCCGAGGCGGGCGATCGGGAAGTACGGGCCGAGCGCTTGAGGATCGTCGTGCGTGAGAGGGGAGGGCATGGCTGTCGTCAGTTCGGTTGAGGTAGGGGGCTGGTGTGCGGTACGGGCGCGGCGCCGACAGGAATCTCCGCGCTGAGGACCGCGGCCGACTGATGGGCGAGGGCGGCGATGACACGGCCGGGAAGCCAGCCGGGGGTGAAGAGTCCGGCGGCGCGATCCCCGGCACCGGCCTCGATGCCCGTGTCCGTCGACAACTCGTCGACTATGTCCGTCAGTTGGGGACGGTTGCTCGGATCGCGGGACAGACAGCGGGCGATGACCGTACGGAAGGCGGCGGGAAGCTCGTCCCGTTCGGGCGTCGTATGGCCGGTGGCGGCGTAGGCGAGCGTCGCCCCGAGGGCGTAGACGTCCCCGAGGGGCCGAGGTCGTCCGCCGGACGCCTGCTCAGGGGGCAGACTGCCCGCTTCCAGCTCCGGGAGCCCGGAGCGGGACGAACCGTCCGGCGCGGCCGCACGGACCGCGCCGAAGCAGGACAGACGGGGCCCGTCGGCGGCGAGGAGAACGGCCGCCGGTGACACGCCGGCGAACGTCAGCCCCTGCCCGTGCAGGACGGCCAGCGTCTCGGCGAGGGCCACGCCCAGTGCGCGTACGGTCCGCTCGGGCAGCGGACCGCCCTGTACGGCGAGGGCGGTCGGCAAAGGCACAACGGGCTGGTAGGGCCGGGAGTACCAGGCGGGCTCGCCCGGTCCGGCGAGGGCCGTGGCCGGGGCGGCACAGGGCCCGAGCAAGTAGCGGGAGCCGTCCGCTTCGGCGAGGAAGCGCTGGGCGTCGGTTCCCGGTTGCGGGAGGGAGAGCAGTACGGTGTGCTGACCGTCGGTGCTGCGGGCGATGTAACGCCGCTCGGGGACGGGGATCTTGGTACGCGGATCGTCCAGCGCGGTGATGAGGGTGTACGGGCCCACTCGCCGCCGTGTCTTCACGGCTCTGTCCGGATCTTCCCCGGCGGCCACACCCGTGGCGCCACCTGTGGCGTGCATTCCCTGTCCTGGTTATTCCGCTCTGCCGAGTCCGTCTCGGACACGGCTGGGGGCGGGCACCCTCCGTGCGTGCCCACCCCGCAGTCGCGACGTGCCGATGTTGCCGACCACTTACTGGAAGTAGCTGGCGGCCTTCTTGTCGCCGCCCATGTAGTCACCGCCGGCGGCGTGCACGGCGTGGCCGATGGCGACGAGGGCCTCGTGGATGCCCCGGGCCTCGCGGTCCCATGCGGTCTGCTGCTCGCGGTACGTGTTGTGGGCCTCGCCCTCCCACATGCTGGAAACCTGCTGGACCTTGCTCTTGATGGCTTCGAGGCCGGCCTCGAGCTGTGAGGCCTGCTGGCCGATCTGAGTCGCCATCTCGTCAAGACGGTCGTAATGAACTTCCGTCACGCCGTTGTTGTGGACGCCCATGATTCCTCCTTTGGTGAGAAGTGGTGGTGTGGCCTGGATCAGTAGCCGGACAGCGCCGAGTGCGAGCCGCCGTAGTCCACGTCAATGCCCTGGACGCTGGCGCGGACCTGGTCCTCGGTGCTGTCGTTGATCTTCATGGTCGTGTTCATGGCATCGATGAACTTGACCAGGATGTTGCCCATCCGGACCATGCGCTCGTTGATCTCGGTCTGCTTGGCGTTGAACGCGCCGGCGCCGATGCCCTTCCAGTGACCCTCCAGCGTGTCGATCATGTGCTGGAGGTGCTTGAGCTGGCCCTTGATCTCGTCGAAGCGGGTCAGCAGCTCCTTTTCGAGACCGACAACACTGTCTTTGGTGATTTTCTGAGTGCCTGTCGCCATTTCGATGCCTTTCTGTGTGAACTGGCCTTGCCCGGTGCTGAGTCAGGCCCAGCACTGCGGGCAAGCGGGCCTCTGCTCACTCGGCGAGTGAGCAGGTATGCGGGAGACCGCTCAGGTGTTACGACGCGCCCGTAGCACGCCGAAACCGGCGCCTCCGACAACGAGTACGGCCGCCACGGCGCCGATGATCACCCAGGTCGTCGTGTTGCTCCCGGAGTCGGAGTCCTTCGCGGCGGCAGAGGTGGGGCCGCTGGTGGAACCGGCGTGCTTCGCGGGCCGGCTGGAGGAGGCCGAGGGGGTGGGGGTGGCCGAGGTGTCGTCGTCGCCTGCCGAGTTCGAGGCGGCGAGGGGGTCCACGTTGGCCGGGCCGGGATTGATGTGCGGATTGTCGAGCACCATGCGCGGACGCACGATGCCATAGCCGAGATAGAGGCTCCGCTCACCCTTCGGCCACTTACGGCCGGCCGTATCGATCAGCGCCCGAAGAACCTGGTTGGCCGTCCAGTCGGGGTGTGCGGACCAGACCAGGGCGGCGGAGGCGGAGGCGATGGCGGAGGCGGCACTGGTGCCTTCAGTGCTGCAGTACTGTTTGAAGGTGTTGTCGCACCAGCCGGGTACGTTGACTCCAGGTGCCGCAAAGTCGACGTACTCGCCGTGCTCCGCGAACTTGGCAACTTTGCCGGACTGGTCGGCAGCGGAGACACCATTGACGTACGGATAGAAGGCGGGATATTCGATCTGGTTGTTCTTCGTCTCCGCCTCATTACCGACCGAAGCGAATAGCAACTTCCCCTTGGAGGCCGCATATTTGGCAGCCTCCTTTTCCGCCGGATCGTACAGGGGGCCACCGAGTGACATGTTGATGATCTTCGCGTCACTGTCTGCAGCGGCCCTGATATCCGCAGCGAGAGTGGCGGTCTTCGCCTTCTCTGCCTTGTCCTTCAGGGAATCAAGTTGCACGCGATACGGAATAATCTTCGCATCCGGGGCAAGCCCCTTTATTCCGCCGCCGACACCCGTTCCGGCGATCAACTCGGCCATGCTCGTTCCGTGCCCGTCGAAATCCTGGGTGACGTGGTAGGACACGGGCTTGGCCACCTCACCGACGAGCACCTGCCCCTTCAGAGAAGGGGTGGCCGGGTTGACGCCAGTATCGATGACGGCAACCTTCACCCCCTTACCAGTGCTCGCCTTCCACATGTCGTCGGCCTGCATCGCGCCCAGGTACCACTGCTTCGACCGGACGTCCGCGGCCGCGGCACCAGGAGCCAGGGACATGGAAACGACGGTCAACGCGCCCAGCGCGGAGCACACGATGGACAGGCTTCTACCGCCGCGCCCCATAGGGCGCAAATCTTTTGTGCCACGTCGGCTGGTCCCTGGCTTCATGCCCGCGTACGTCCTCGCTTGTTCAGTCGCTCTTCTGTGGCACGTCGCGCCGCTGTTTCTGCGACGAGCGGTGTTGTTCCTTCTCCGGCTTCCCGGCGCGTCCCGTGCCACCGTTCGGGCCCTGTCGTTCACCTACGGCACCCCGGCCGAGCCCTGTCCTACCAACGCCGCCCTCGGAGCCCTTGATCGTCGAGCCGCCGTTGTTCCGGGGCGCGCCAATCGCGCCCTCAGGATTGCTGGCCGAACGCAGCACCGACTGGCTTGTGGCGGGATCCGGCTTCGCCGTAGGCGCGCCGACAACTCCTCGCTGCCCGACGGCGCCCTTCGGCTGCGTCGAGGAGACCGGCTCCTCGGCGCCGACGACCATACCTCGCGGGACACGAGGATTAGACGCCGAACCCGACGTACGGCCCGTGACGGGCTTGCCGCCCACGACACCGTTACGCGCCGCGCTGGTGGGGCCAGCGACTCCGGCACGCCCACCAGGCGTGTTGGCCGTCCTCGGCGTTCCACCAGTGATGCCACGCCCCAGAGAGGAGCGTCCGGTCTGCTGAGTGGACCCTCGCACAGCTGACTGACCGGCCGAAGTCGGCGTACGTCCCACGGCGCGAGCAGCCTGCCCCATCGGGCCCTGCGGCACACGACCGCCGGTGGCGGTACGCCCCGTCTGGCCCTCAGGCTCCTGCGGCACTCGCCCACTTACAGTGCCGGAAGGGCCGGTGCGGCCCGTGCGGCCCTGCGTTGAAATCGGGAGCCGACTGGTCGGGCCATAGCCGGTGGAACGTCCGACGGACGGGGGGATCGGAGGCGCCACAGGCCCCGCAGTCATCGGAGGCGTCGGCTGCCCGCCTCCACCAGAGGTCGGAAGGGTGGGCGTGGGTCCTCCGTGCGGTGCGGTGGTGTGCTGCGGAGGCAGAGTGCCGACGGTGTTGATCTCCGTGCCGACGGGGTGATTCGGATCGGCGACCGGCTGGTGCACGGTCGTCTGGTGCACCTCTTTTACAGGAGAACCATGGGCCGCAGGTGGCGCGTCAGTCGGCGTCGCCTGCGCATGATGGCCCACTGCACCGGCATCGACGGAAGCCGCCTGCGTCGGCTCGAACCTCTTCGCCCTGGTCCTGTCGTCACTACCGGTCAAGGTCGGCTTCGGCACCCCCACAGGCGGCATCGCCTTGTACGGCGGCGGCCCGTCCTCCCCCTTCAAGGCGCCGGCCGACACCGCGTAGTAAGAGGCCAGCCTGTTCATCTGGTTGATCGCCTCTTGCCGGTTCTTCTCGGCCGTCTTGGCAACCACGAAGTCCGGGTTGCTGTCGACCTGCTTGGCCTTGGGCAACTCGGCGGGCAGCTTCCGATCGGCCCTGGGCCGGGGGTCACGGGGCGGCATCGACTTACTCACGGTGGCCAGCCCCATGCCCGCTGCGGAGATCTGCGTGGCCGCCTTGTTGGCGAACGACGCAAGCTCGTCGCTCCAGTTGGCCAGGCCCCTACCCCAGTCACGGAAGCCGGTAGCGCCCTTCCCCTCCCAGGTAACCGCTTCGATGTGAGCTCGCAGCTCCGTGGCTGCGTCGGAGATGGACTTGTGGGCATCCCACAACGCCTTACTGGCCAGCTCCAGGTGCTCGGGGCTGCCTTGCTCGGCGAGGTCGATCATGTCGTTGAGGTCGTGGTTCTCGAAGTCGGTCGAGCCGAAGGCGTTGACGTGTGCGCCAAAGCCGAACGGCGTGATGGCCAGCACGTTCTCCACGACATTGACCGCACCGACCTGCTGGTCCGCCTGATCCACACCGGGCTTGTACTCGGGCTGTTGCTGCCAGTTGTCGCCGCTCATCAGTACCCACCCTCGGTCGACTTGTTGGCCTTCGGCGCCGGCTTCGACTTCTGGGCCTGCTCCTTCGCCACCGCCTGCTGGTGGTCCTGGTCGAGTTGCGACTGGATCGCCCAGAAGCGCTCGCGCACCTCTTCCTCGACGTTGTCGTAATCGCCGTCGGCCGCCCGTACCGCGATCTTCAGGGCCTCGATGTGCAGGCCCAGCGACTTCGACAGGTATGTGAGGCGTTCATGCACACGCTCGTACTGTCCGTGCAGGTCAGCCGCTTCATGGAACGGGACCTCCGTCCCGCTGAACGACGGCCGACCGATGGCGTGCTGAGCAATGCTGGACGGCGCACCCGGCGAGCCGTCAAAAGTCCTCAACGCATTGTTCACACGCTTCTGAAAGATCTTCAGAGCCTCAAGACCGCGCCTCAGATCCGAGCCGCCACCGTCACTCACCGCGACCCCTTCCCCGTTTCCCCGTTCGTACAGCTCTCAACAGACCGGGCAGCAGGCAGTCACACCCCCGGATCCACCGTTGACCACTGTAGTCACTGTGCAATTCCCGGCCAACTGAACTCTGCGACAGTTCAGTTGCAGTGGTGTCCCGATGTGACCGACTTCAGACCGCGCAAGACCGGCAACCGGGTCAATCACGACAGATGCATCCGGACATCCATACAGAAGATTCACATCCGAACACAGGCGGGGCGCTCCGGTTCGCTGGAACCAGAACTTTGCAACCACAAAACCCCACGCTGAGGGAGCGAGTCCGGCGCCGTCGAACATTCCGGTCGACCTCGAGCGGCGGACCGCCGGGAGACCGCTGCTGCCAACCGGACGGGCATACGTTCCCCGAATCTTCACGCCCGGCAAGCCACACATTGGAGACATGGGGAAGATTTTTCCGAACCTTGGTTGCTACCTTGACCCGACACCGGGGTAGCCACACGGGGAAAGGTCCTTCCATGGCATGGGACGAGTGGGAGCAGCTCAAGGCACGGGCGGCCGACGGTCAGTCGGCGCACATGCAGCTGAACCAGGTCGACGGTGGGGGCGGCCACACCGCCATGCCCGGCAAGACCGGTGATCTCAAGGTCGGGCACGACGATCTGGTGAAGATCGGCGGCGCCGCGCACCACCTCTACAACCAGCTTTGGGACAAGGCCCGTGTCGCCGTCCCCAGCAGTGACTCCGCAGCCGGCGACCTGTCCAAGCAGGGCTTCGCCGTCGGGTCGGGACTCGAGCACGTGTCGAACCGCTGGGACGAGCAACTCAAGTCCTTGATGGACGCGTGCGCACAGATCTCCAACCACATGCAGGTCACCAAGTCGGTTCACGCGAACGACGAGCACTACATCCAGCGGCAGATGAGCAGCATCGACGCCCTGGACGCCGGGTTCGACGAGAGGGTCGGGGCGCCGGGCGGGAAGAACCCCGTCCACGGGGAGAAGGACAAGAGCAAGAAGAAGGAATAGCGGCGCCGGAAACCGGACGACGACACCACCCGACGCACACCCGGCTGCCACCGCCACTCCGGGGGACCAGGACAACCCATGGACTTCAACGCTCTGTTCCACGCCAACTTCAAGCTCCTCGACGACGCCGTCACCGACTGGTCCACCCTCGTCAAGCACCTGGACGAACTGAAGAAGGACGCCGAGGACGGCCTGCACAAGGCCGCGAACAAGGCCGACTGGGTCGGTGTGAACGCGCAGGTGTCCAAGGAGTTCATCGGCAAGACCGCCGGTGAGTTCACCGACGCCCACACGCAGGCCACCACGATCCACAACATCCTGCTCGACACTCGCAACGAGCTGAAGGGCTTCCACCAGCAGCTCACCGAGTCGGTTTCCCGGGGGCAGAAGAAGAACCTCACGGTCGTCGACACCGGTCACGGGAGCTTCACGGTCATGGGCAACACACGCCCCGACTGGAACTCGGACCCGAGCGGCAACACGAGCACGACCAGTCAGAAAGACGTCGACGCCCTCCGCGACGAGATCCAGGGCATCCTCAGCAAGGCCACCGAGAGCGACGACTCGGCCAAGACGGTCCTGACGGCGATCGCGGACCAGAGCGCGATGGGCTTCGCCGACGCCGACTACAAGAACAGGGACGAAGCCGCGGAAGCCGTCAAGGATGCCGACGAGCTCGCGAAGCTGGCGAAGAAGGACCCGGACGACCTGTCGGTGAAGGACTTCGACCGGCTCAATGCGGGGCTGAAGAAGTACCACGCCGATCCGCTGTTCTCGGAGCGCTTCGCCAGGGACCTCGGCCCCGAGAAGACCCTGTCCTTCTGGGCCGGCGTCAGCGACCCGGCCGTCGCACCGGATCTCACCCGGGAACGGCGGGAAGAACTGGGCGAGTTGCAGAAGAACCTCGCCCTCACCCTCGCCACCGCCAGCCAGAGCGACACGGCAGGCATGACCGACTGGAAGCGGCACATGGTCGACATCGGTGACCGGCCGGTGCAGGGCAGGCGCGGCAACATTCTCGGTTTCCAGGTCATGAGCAACCTCATGCGGGCCGGGGACTACGACGACGACTTCATGAAGCAGTACGGCAAGGGCCTCACGGAGACGGAGCGGAGGTTCACCAGCGACGGCAAGCACGGGGCTTGGCAGCGGCTGGGCTTCGATCCATACCTCAACCACATGGCTGGCGACTCCGGCTGGGATCCGATGTCGGGTTACCTCAAGGGCCTCTCCCACAACCCCGATGCCGCGACCGACTTCTTCAACGACGACTTCATACCGAAGGACGGCGACCACAAGGACGCCGTCTCCAACTTCAAGTACCTCTTCGAAGAGCGGCACTGGCCGCACGAGAGCAACAGCGACCTCAGCCAGGGCGAGAGCATCGACGGCCGCAACAACCTGGCCTCGGCGCTGGAGGCGGCCACCACCGGGCATCCCACGGGTGAGCTGCCGACCGATGACACACCCGCGCACAATCCTGGCCAGACCAAGCTGTTCGAAAGCATCGTCTCGTCGATCTCGGACGACAACGAGCGGCTCACGGACCACGGTTACATGTCCGACAGCATCGGGCAGATCGCCTCTGAGTACCTTCCGGACATCGACCGCGCGACGACCGATGTGGACCAGCACCCGAGCAAGGGCGACGACGACGGCCAGACGGCCTGGGACCGCGTTCAGAAGCTCTATCCCGTCCAGGGTACGGGGGCCGAACTCGACCGCCGCGAAGCGACGCGGTTTCTCTTCGCCGTCGGCCAGGACCCCGAGGGATATGCGGCCGTCGAAGTGGGCCAGAAAAACTACATGGGCAAGCTGATGGAATACCACTTGAATCCGGACCTGCCGGAAAGCCGGCGCCCGAATCAGGACGTGGAACTCACCATCCGGGACATCGCGCGCCACTCCGGGCAGGTTTCAGGGACCTTGGCCATGGGCCGGAACGAAGCAGTCGCGGGTCCGGCCGACGCCAAGGACAAGGACTTCGACCACTCGGTGGCCCAGTGGAAGAACTTCTTGTCCGGAGGAGTCGGCACCGGCGTCGGGGTCGGCACGTCCTTCATCGCGTCTCCGGCGGTCGGCGCCGGCGTCGGTGGCGCCGCAGGAACGGCGACCAGCATGATGCTGGAGGAGCTTTTCAAGGACGCCGAGGGCAGCGCCAAGGACGATGCCGGTGGCGAGATGGGCAGGAACTGGCAGGACGGCAACGAGAACAACATGAAGTACACAAGGAAGGCCGCCTTCGACGCAGCCAAGGCCTACCACCTGTCGAACACCGGTGACGTGTCCACTTGGGCGGAGGATTCCTCCTCGCAGGGATTCCTGGAGGGCGGCAGCTACATGGAGCGGGTCGGAGCCGAGCTCGTCACGGACATCTGATGTCGGGGTCGAGCCGGTCGAAGGAGGCTGGACACATGGTGGCTCGGCGAGCTGTGGCGGCCACAGCGGTGCTCGCGGCATTCGGTGTGCTCGCCGACTGCTCGGGACCCTCTGCGAAGAAGGAGTACGACGTCCCCACGGCGCTGTGCGGCGTCTCGGTCGATCCGGAAGTGATCTCTCCCTTTCTCCCCGCCGGCAAGCAGGCCACGGTTGTCCAGACGCGCCCAGTGCCCTCGAGAAAGCTCTGCCGGGTGGACGTCGACGGCCGGTGGGCGATGATGGCGAACCTCCAGTGGTGGGCGGATGACGTGTCCGTCGACACGGTCGCGTACGCCAATCCCCAGCTGGGGAAGGCCGGGCAGTCCGCCGGCGACCACTTCCTCTACAGCGGGACGGGCGCCGTGAAGATTGTCGACGGCTGCAAGAACTCCGGCCACAGCGGGCATCTGCTGTACATCTCGGTGCGGGTCCGCGACTCGGATCTTGGCGATGCCCCTGCCATGAAGAAGTTGGCGACCACCTACACCGAGGCCGTCGGGCATTCCGATGAATGCTCGTAAGGCGTTGAGTCGTCCCGCTGCTCGAAGCCGCGAAAAGCCGCATGTTCACAGGGCAGCCGGCCTCAGCACTCCCCCGCCCGGTTCGTCACCGAGAACACGTACTTGTGCTGCGGGTACGTCTGGCCGCCGATTCCCGGCGCCTCGTAGTCGCCGGCCTTGTCCCGGTCGAGGGTGACGTGCATGCAGAAGGCGGACGGCGTTCCGTCGGCCGTGACGGTGTAATAGGCCTCGTTCGGCTTCTCGGGGCCGGTCGGGGTGGCGTCCACGCCGAAGCCGGGGGCGTCGCCGCCACCGTGCGCGGTGACTTCGTCCTCGATCTTCAGGGTGTATTCACCGTCGAAGTCAGCCGGTTCATCGCCCTCGGAGCCGACGTAGGTGGTGGTGCCGTCCAAGGCGTCCGCGGCGCCCCGTACCGCGACGGTCAGTTCGTCTCCGCTCCAATTCGCCCGGTCGGCCACGGCCAGGCTCTGGAAGCCGTAGTAGATCCCGAATGCTGCCAGCACGAGCAGCGCCACCCGGGCCACGGTGAACGACGCGTCCGGGATGTCGGGGGCCGAGGGGTTGAGGTCCTCCCGCCAAGCTCGTACCCGGTCCGCCTTGACGCAGGTCATGGCTACGAGCCCGGCGGACAGGAGGAACAGCAGGACGGTCATGGGCTGGAGGTCCGGCTCTCCAGGGCGCGGCGCCTCCTCCGGGCGTCGCGTAGTGCTACCGCTCCCCCGCCCAGCCCCGCCACCAGCACCGCCGCGCCCACGGCCACGTACGTGGCGATGCGGGCGGTGCGCTCCTGGAGGGTTTCGCCCAGGGTGAGCTTCGCGGGCGTGGGAGCCTCCGCGTGGGTGAGGCCCGAGTCCGGGTGAGGTGACTCGATGGGGTGATCATCCTCGGTGAGGGCGCGGACCGGGTCCACCACGCCCCAACCGACCCGGATGTCGTGGCCGGGGATGGAGCGTTCCGCCGTCTGTTCGATCTGGGCGACGACCTCCGCGGGCGTCCAGGTGGGGTGCTTGGCCTTGATCAGCGCGGCCACGCCGGCCACGTACGGCGCGGAGAAACTCGTACCGTTGTCCGAGCAGTGACCGCCCTTGGGGACCGTGGAGATCATGTCGACGCCGGGGGCGGCGACGCCGACGAAGTCGCCGGACTGGGAGAACGCCGCGCGTTCGTTGTTGCGGTCCGAGGCCGCGACGGCGAGGACTCCGTCGAAGGACGCAGGGTACGTCTTCTTCACGTTGCCGCCCACGCCGTCATTGCCCGCGGACGCGATGACGACGATCTTGGCGGCGAGGGCCTCGTTGACCGCCCGGTGCAGGTCGTCGTCCGGCCTGATCGCGTTCGTGGTGTCCTGCGAGATGTTGATGACCTGGGCCTTGACCTGGATCGCGCGCCGGATCGCCTGGGCGAGGCTCTTGGACGTTCCGTGGCCGTCCGCGTCGTTCTGCTTGATCGGGACGATGGTCGCCTTGGGGGCCAGGCCGACGAAACCCGTGCCCTTCATGGGGCGGGCGGCGATGATGCCGGCCACCCGGGTGCCGTGGCCCACCGTGTCCGTGGTGGGCTTGGACTTGGCGCCGTCGACCGGCTTGCCCTTGTTGTCCTTCGCGGGCAGGTAGTTGGCGCCCAGGGATCCGTCCACCGCGTGGGTGAGCTGCGGGTTGGCCGTGTCGACGCCGGTGTCGATCACGGCCACCCTGACGTTCTCGCCCTTCGACTGGCTCCACAGCTCGTCCAGGTTGACGCGCTGCAGCGCCCAGGGAGTGCCGGCGTATTTGTGGTTCGACTTCGAGAACGTGCACTGGTCCGAGCCCTCGTCCGCCGCCGCCTGCGACGCCGGGAGGAGGACGGAGGCGGCCGTGGCCAGGGCCGCTGCCAGGGCGGTACGGGTACGGAGGCCGGGCCGCGTGGTGCTGCGCGTGGACGACATCGGCTGCCCCCTACGAGCCCTGCGGCTGGCGGGCCGCCGCCGTCGACAGGCGCGGGCCCGTCGGCAGGAATTCCGACCAGGCCGCGGGGATCGGCGTGGGATCCACGTCGGCGTACCCGAGGTGGGTCTGCGCCAGTTTGGCCTCCTGCTGGAGCTCTTGGCGCTGCTTGGCGGTGGTGCCGATGCCCGCGTCGTTCGTGGAGCTGTCGTCGTTGGACTGCAGGGCGTAGCGCAGTCCGGTGTCGGTGGCCAGGAAGACCGGGCCCGCCTTGGTCTCCTCGCCCTGGAACTGGCGGTAGAGCTGGCCGGAGCCGGCGGTGACGTACGCGCTGGAGGAGCCGGTGGGCAGGACCGCCGGGAAGTCCTTGCCCGCCCAGGTGCTCAGCGTCGTGTCGCCGTTCTTGGCGTCGACGTCGCGCAGGACGGTGCAGACGGTGTTACGGCTGCCGTCGGCCGTGGAGGCCTCGTTGACCGCGGTGGGCTTCTCGGTGGGCCACCTGTGCTCGGCGCCGAACGGCTGTCCCGGGTCGATGGCACCCGAGCTGACCTCCTTCGCGTGCCCGGCCTGGCCGAGCTTCACGAGGTCACTGCTGGCCAGCAGCAGCTGGGCGACGAAGTCCGAGATCGGGGCGACCCGGTCCTGCAGGACGACGTAGGACTTCTCCTCGCCGTTGACCGGGGCCTGGAGCACCATGCCGACGCGGTTGGCCTGGCTGTCCAGCTGGCCGGAGGCGTGGGCCGGGGCACCCGCCGTGCCGCCGACCTTCGGGAAGCTGATCGGGTCGCCCTGGTGCAGGGTGTCGATCCACTCCCGGGTCACGTGCTGGGGTTCGCGGTTGGGACCCACGAGGGTTCGCAGCAGCAGACCGTCCGTGCTGTCCACCTTGTACGCCCAGCCCTGGGCATCCACGATGTAGCGGGTCTTCTCGGGCGAGACGACGTAGAGGAGTTCGCCGCCGTGCAGCTTCTGCTCGGCGCCCTCGGTCTTCTGCATGTCGCGCTTCGCCAGGACGAACGCGGCCTTCTGGATCGAGTCGCCGCTGCCGCTCGGGCGTTCGCAGACGGCCCACCGCTTGGCGGCACCGGCCTCCTGGCTGGAGGGCAGCCGGTCGGGGGCGTAGGGGATACCGATGGTGACCCCGTGCGGGATCTTGCCGCTGTCCAGGATCGACTCGTCCACGGTGACGACGTCGACGTCGCTCTGGCTGCTCAGGACGAGCTTGGCCGACGCCATGTTGAGCACGGGGTGGAGCTGGACCTTGCCCTTGGTCCTCAGTACCACGTACCGCGTGGTCGACTTGCTGGCGATGATCACCTTCTGGCCGGGATCGTCCCAGCCCTGCGGAGCGGTCGGCTTGAACATGCCCCAGGCCCCGAAGGCCGCCAGGACGACCACGCCGACGATCGCGCCGGGCAGGACGGCGCGCAGCGGCCGCGGCGCTCCTTCGTCCGAGGCATCCGGTGACGACTGCACGAACGACGCGAGCATGCGCCGCTTCGCGAAGGTGTAGGCGTTGAGTTGGTCCCGCCGAGATGCCATCTGTGCCCGTTTCTCCCCGTGTCTCACGCGGAGCGCGTCCGGGGAACAGCTCCCCCGCCCTCCGTTGTCGGACCCGGCCCCTACTATGCCTGGTGCGGGGCGAGTCCTGCGGAGCGGGTAGGGTACCTGGGCCCTCAAGGGTCGTGTGCAGGCGCCTGGTTCCAGCGAGTTGTGAGCAAAACGGGGGGATGGAGTGATGGCTTCCGGAACGCGGACGCGATCGCGCGGCCGTTCGGCGGCACGAGGCCGGACGGATGTGTCCGCGTCGGCGCCGCGTGGGGCGTCCGCTCGGCGCGGCGCGGCACAGCAGCCGGTCACGCTCGGCCTCCGGCCCCGGCCGGGGCAGGCCGGTTCGTTCCGTTTGCAACGGATCGTACTGGTCGAAATCGCTGCCGCCGTCCTGCTCGTCGGCTGGGCCGTGGGCATGGTCGCGATGGTGCCTGCCGCCGTCGTCGCCCTGGTCCTGGTGCTCCTGGCCTTCGTCCGGCGCCGGGGCCGTTCGCTGCCGGAGTGGCTCGGCACAGCGCGGGAACTGAAGGCCCGTCGGCGTCGGGCCGCGAACACCCCGATACCACCGGGCACGGAACCGGCCCTGGTGCCCGCGCTCGAATGCGAGCCCGCGCTGCGGACGTACTCCCACGGGGCGCGTGACCGGCGGCCGGTCGGGATCGCCGGGGACGGGACGTTCGTCACCGCCCTGCTCCAGGTGGAGGCCGACGCGACCGCGCTGCGGGCCGAGCGGACCCGGCAGCCGCTGCCGCTGAAGCTGGTGCAGGACGCGCTCGACGTGGACGGGATCCGGCTGGAGTCGGCGCAGATTGTGCTGCACACGCAGCCGGCGCCCGCTCTGCACCTGCCCCAGCAGTCCGTGGCCGTGTCCAACTATCTGCCGCTCCAGCAGCAGACGGGCGCCCCGGCGGTGCGCATCACGTGGATAGCGCTGAAGCTCGACCCCGAGCTGTGCGCCGAGGCCGTGGCCGCGCGCGGGGGCGGGTTGCCCGGGGCACAGAAGTGTGTCGTGCGGGCGGCCGACCATCTCGCGAGCCGGCTGACCGGGGCCGGGTTCCGGGCCCGGGTGCTCGACGAGGAGGAGCTGATCGCCGCGCTCGCCACCTCCGCCTGCGCCAACCCGCTGGTGACCGCCGAGGCGGGGCGCAGCGAGGCGCGGGAGCGGCGGACCGAGGAATCCGGGCGCAGCTGGCGGTGCGACAACCGGCGGCACACGACGTACTGGGTCAGGCGCTGGCCTCAACTGGGTGGCGGCCGGGGCGAGTCGCTGCCGCAGTTCGTCGCCCGGGTGACGGCCGTACCGGCGCTGGCGACGACCTTCAGCCTCACCCTCGCGCGCGGTGACAAGCAGGAGGTGTCGCTGTGCGGGCATCTGCGGGTGACCGGGCGCAGCGACGACGAACTGGTGGCCGCACGGCGCGCGTTGGAGAGTGCGGCGCGGCAGGCGGGGGCCGGGCTCGCCCGGCTCGACCGTGAGCAGCTGCCGGGCATGCTGGCCACGCTGCCGCTTGGAGGTGTGCGGTGACGACGATCCCGACGATGACGACGGCTCCTTCCGGAATCCCCGGGGCTCCCGGGACTTCGGGCAGGGCGGACACCTCGGTGGCGTCCGGGCTGCAACGGGTGGGTGAGCGCCTGCGGCACGGGCTCGGGCTGATCGGGCCCCGGCATGGACGCCATTCGCTGCCCGTGCAGCAGTTGGAGGCTCTCGCCCTGCCCATCGGCGACGACGGCGTGGTCGCCGGTGTGGACGCCGAGGGGCAGCCGGCCGTGCTGGGCATCAACCGGCCCACTCCGTACGACGTCGTGCTGATCGGCGGATTGTGGACGGCTCAGGTGCTGGCGCTGCGGACGGCGGCCACAGGGGCGCGGGTCGCGGTGGAGACGGGGCGGCCGCAGGCCTGGATGCAGATGGTGCATGCCATGGGCGGCGGGCAGAACGGGCTCGCCGTGTACGAGGTGGGGCGGGTTCCTCCGCAGGGCGCCTCGGCCGGTACGCCCGTGCTCGTGGTGCGGGACTGCGGTATGCGGCCGCCGCGCGGGCGCGTGGTGTCGGGGCCCTGGCAGTCCGTGCTGACCCTGCTGCCGTATCTCAGCCCGGTCGCTCCCCGGCTGCTGCGGCAGGCGCGGCTCGCCGGTATCCAGCGGGTCTCGCCGGACGAGGCGGCGGAACTGGGGCGCACCATGGGGCTGTCCCGGACCGAGGTGGAGTCGCTGCCCGGGCTCCCCGACGGTGTGACGTTGTGGTGCACCGATCGTGACCGGCAGTATGTGATGACCCAACCCACCGATGCCGAGATCGGATTGTTGGGCACACCACGCCGGATGGACTGAACTGACCTGTCTCGTCCTATTTGTTCGACGCTTGTTCCTCACTCCTGCGTGGATTGTTCGACGTTTGTTCGCGGTCGGCGCCGTCGGGCGCGAGCCGAGAGGTGGGCGGGGCTGCCGAGGTGTGCCCCGTGGTGATTAGGCTGGGAACGGGCGCGATGCCAGAACCCGTGGACCAGGCGTCGTCGGCCCAGGGGGAAGACCGGCGGATCGGGCTGCCTCGAACGACTACGGACGACGTGAACGACACGACATGGTCGCCCCGGCACGGCATGAGGGTGCTCGACCACACCAGGAGGAACTGTGAGCAGCGATCGGGACGGGATCCGCGGGGGCTGGGCCACACCCGGCGATGACCAGCCCGACGCGGAGTCGGCCTTCGAGACCACCGGCGAGTTCACCATCGACTACGCCCCGCCCGCCTGGTACACGCAGAACGCGTCCGGGACGCCGGGGGACTCCGGCACCGCGGGCGGTCCGGGTTCGGGTGGCTCCGCCGGTCCCGGCGGGGCGGGTGGCACCGGCTCGATAGCTTCCGGCACCCCGGGAGGCCCCGCTGGCACGACCGGTCCCGCTGGTCCGGGAGGCCCCGCTGGTCCGGGAGGCCCCGCTGGTCCGGGGGGGCCGGGTGCTCCCGGCTTTCCTGGTGTTCCGGGGGATTCCGGGGCCTCGCAGTATCCGCCGTTCCCCCCGGCATCGCCTGCTCCCGGGCTGACTCCGCCGCCGCAGGCGACCCCGCCGGCCGGTACGGCGGCACCCGCGGCGCCGTACGCCTCGCCCGTCCCGCCCGCTCCCCCCGCGCCCTACC
>NZ_JBFAET010000077.1:16819-40292 GCF_040642095.1 Streptomyces sp. NPDC020362 | reverse complement strand
GCGGCGACGGCGGGGGCGGCGAGGTACACCCAGGCCCGCACGGGCGTGCCGTCGGCCCGTACGACGTCCCGGGCGACGCGTTCGTACAGGTTCCGCGGGTCGCCCGGCGCGTACTCCTCCAGCCGGTCGAGTTCCGCGAGCAGGGGGGCGTACGTCTGCGGGAGCGCGGTGACCAGCTCGCCGCTGATCTCCTCGGCTCCGGGTTCCTCGACGGCGTACGGATAGCCGGGGCCGTCGTAGAGCACCGCGCCCGTAAGGCGGCCGGGCTCCTCGGTCCGGATGCGGCCGCGCAGGAACAGGTCGTGGTTCGCCTCGCCGGGGCGGAGGGTGCCGTAGACGAAGAAGGGCAGCGGGTCCCAGGGCGCCGGAGTGATCACAGGAACGATTCTTCACCCCCGTCGACCCCTCACACATCCCCTTGCACATCTCCATGTGCCCGCTATGGACATGACATGCCAGGGGCCCTTAAATCTCTGGCGGTATCAGCGCCACCCCCACGCCTCACAGGCGCCTCCCCCAAGGAGACAGATGAGCCGGATACGTCAGCACGTCCGAGGATCCCGTCGTCTCGCCGCCGCCGGCGTCGCCGTCACCACCGCCACCCTGCTCGCGGCGACGCTCTCCCCCGCCGCCCACGCCGACGGCAGACCGACCCGTGCCGGCGCCGTCGAGAACGCCGCCTCGGCCCTCCTGGCACACGCCGCGAGCCTGGGCCTGACCTCCGCCCAGGACACCAGCGTCCGCGACGTCATCGTGGACAAGGACGGCACCCAGCACGTCCGCTACGACCGCACCTACCACCGACTCCCCGTGCTCGGCGGGGACTTCGTGGTCCACCTGGCCCCGGACGGCGCCTACCGCAGCGCGAACCGGGCGACGAGGAACCCCATATCCCTGGCCTCGATCATCCCCAAGGTGTCGGGCCCCAGGGCCGCCGACCTCGCGGTCAACGCCCTGCGCGCCGTCAACCTCGGCGAGACGCTGAAAAGCGTCAGGGCCAAGCCGGAGCTGGTCGTCGACGCCCTGCACGGCACCCCGAAGCTGGCCTGGCGGACCAACGCCGTCGGCCAGGACTCGCTCGGCAACCCGGTCGCCCGCACCGTGCTGACCGACGCCCGCACCGGCGCCCAGATCGACGCCTGGGACAGCATCGAGACGGCCACCGGCGACGGCAAGTCGCTGTACAGCGGGACCGTACCGCTGGAGACGACCCAGTCCGGATCGTCGTACCAGCTCAAGGACCCGACCCGCGGCAACACCTACACCGGTGACGCGGAGAACAAGACCGACCTGTGCTTCTTCGGCATCTGCTTCGTCCGGGCCCCCGCGACCCTGTTCACGGACGCCGACAACCACTGGGGCACGGGCAGCAACTCCGACCGTTCCTCGGCCGCCGTCGACGCCCAGTACGGCACCAACGAGACCTGGGACTACTACAAGAACGTCCAGGGCCGCAGCGGCATCGCCGGCGACGGCAAGGGCTCGTACAACCGCGTCCACTACGGCAGCAACTACAACAACGCCTTCTGGGACGACAGCTGCTTCTGCATGACCTACGGCGACGGTGACGGCACCACCTTCGGTCCGCTGGTCGCGCTGGACGTGGCCGGGCACGAGATGACCCACGGGGTGACGTCGAAGACGGCCGCGCTGACCTACTCGGGCGAGTCCGGCGGGCTCAACGAGGCCACCTCGGACATCCTCGGCACGATGGTCGAGTGGTACGCGAACAACCCCTCCGACCCCGGTGACTACCTCATCGGCGAGGAGATCGTGAAGTCCGGCTTCGGCAAGCCCGCCCTGCGCTTCATGGACAAGCCGTCCAAGGACGGCAACTCGGCGGACTACTGGAGCAGTTCGGTCGGCAACCTCGACGTCCACTACTCCTCGGGCGTCGCCAACCACTTCGCCTACCTCCTCGCGGAGGGCAGCGGCGCGAAGACCATCAACGGGGTGAACTACGACTCGCCGACGTACAACGGCTCGACGGTCACCGGCATCGGCCGGGACAAGGTCGGCAAGATCTGGTACCGGGCGCTGACGGTCTACATGACGTCCTCCACGAACTACAAGGGCGCCCGCACGGCCACCCTCAACGCGGCCAAGGACCTCTACGGCGCGGGCAGCACGGAGTACAACGCGGTGGCTGCGGCGTGGAGTGCGGTGAACGTGAACTGAGCCCCCGGAACGCCACGAGGCCGGTGCCTGTTCAGGCACCGGCCTTCTGGTTGTGCGCTCCGGTCAGGCCGCCAACTCAGGCTCCTGGGCCGGGGATTCGTCGGACTGCTCCGGCCCGGTGTCCCGCATCACCACCGCCGCCAGCACCGCCGCCCCCAGAACCCCGACCGCGCTGAGCGCGAAGGTGGTGGACATCGACGAGGTGAAGGCCTCGCGGGCGCTGCCGAGGAGGCCCGGGTGGGCCGCGGCGACGGCGCCGGCGATGGACTGGCGGGCCTGGGCGGGGGCGTCGGCGGGCATCCGGTCGGTGTAGCCGCTGGAGAGCAGCGAGCCGAGGATCGCGATGCCGAGGGCGGTACCGGCCTGCTGGACGGTGTCGTTGAGGGCCGAGCCGACGCCCGCCTTGTCCGCCGGGATGGTGCCCATCAGGGCGCCGACCGCCGCCGGCATGGCCGCACCGGCGCCGAGGCCGAGGAGGCCGAGGGCGATCGCCGGGACGGTGAGGCCGGAACCCGCGTCGACCGTGGTCAGCAGGGCGAAGCAGGCCACCATGATCAGCATGCCGGCCAGGATCACGACGCGGTTGCCGATCTTTGCGGCCACCTTCACGCCCGCGGTGTTTCCGACGATCGCGGTCACGGCCAGCGGCAGGAAGGCCAGGCCCGCCTTGATCGCCGAGTAGCCGAGGACGAACTGCAGGTACTGGGTGAGGACCAGCAGCAGGCCGCCGTTGCCGATCTGGACCAGGGCCAGGGAGAGCGAACCACCGGTGAAGTTGCGGTGCTTGAAGAGGGCCAGCGGGACCATCGGGGACTCGGTGACGTTCTCCCGGACCACGAAGGCGGCGAGCGCGAGGACCGCGACGGCCAGGACGACCAGGGAACGGCTGCCGAAGGCGCCGTGCTGCGGGATCTCGATGATCCACCAGACCAGTGCGGTCATCCCGGCGGCGGACAGCACCGCACCCAGCGGATCGGCCTTCTGCCAGGGGGCCTTCGACTCCGGCATCAGGGTCACGCCGGCGAGGACGGCCAGCGCGACCACGGGGACGTTGAGGAAGAAGATCGAGTGCCAGGAGAAGTGGTCGACCAGCACCCCGCCCAGCACCGGGCTGCCGACCAGGCCGAGCATCGACACCGAACCCCACGCCGCCATCGCCCTGCCGCGCTCCTCCTCGTCGAAGACGGTGATGAGGATGGAGAGGGTGGACGGCATGATCAGCGCCCCGCCGACGCCCATCGCGACCCGCAGGGCGATGACCTGACCCGGGTCGGCGGCGAACGTCCCCGCCAGTGAGGCGACGCCGAAGAGCAGCAGACCGATCAGCATCACCTTCCGGCGGCCGAAGCGGTCGCCGAGGCTGCCGGAGGTGAGCAGCAGGCCGGCGAAGACCAGGACGTAGGAGTCGAGGATCCACTGGACGTCCTGGGCGCTCGCGCCGAGGTCCTCGGTCATCGAGGGCACCGCCACGGTGAGCGCCATGCTGTCGATCACCAGGACCAGCGTGCTCAGGCACAGCACGACGAGGATCCACCAGCGACGTGGGTTGCGGGTTTCCATCGGGATTTTCCTTTCGGCTGCACCGGACTGCGCACAGGGGACAAGGAGGATGCGAACGGTGCTCCCGGGTTGCGAACACCGTTCCTAGCAATGCGAACACTGTACGCATGGCGGAACAGTGTGCGCAACCCTTGTTCGCTGTACGCTGGCTGCGCACGATGTACGCACGAACACCCCCGAGAGCCCCGAGGAGCGCCATGGCCGCCCACGCGAGTTCGAAGCCGGACCCGAAGCCGACGGCGAAGCCCGAGCCGAAGCCGGACCCGAAGCCGGCGGCGAAGCCCGCCCCCATCCCCTCCGTCTGGGCACGCCGGCAGCCCGAGCCGGACCAGCCGGCACTCAGCCGGGCCGCGATCGTCCGCGAGGCGATCGCCATGCTGGACACGGACGGCATCGAGGCGCTGAGCATGCGCAAGCTCGCGGCCCGCCTGAACGCCGGCGCGACCTCTCTCTACCGGCACGTCGCCACCAAGGACGAGCTGATGGAGCTGGCCGTGGACGAGGTCGCCGCCGAGATCCGCGTACCGCCCGCGGACAGCCCCGACTGGCGGGCCGCCGTCACCGAGGCGGCGGTCTCCTTCCGCGCGACGGCGCTACGGCACCCGTGGGTGTCCTCGGTGCTGGGCCAGGCCGGCCTCGCCTACCTCGGACCGAACCTGATGGCCTTCTCCGAGCGGCTCGCCGCGCTCTTCACCGCGATCGGCTTCCCCGAGCCCAGCGGGGCGATCGACGCGGTGCTGTCCTACACGATCGGCATGAGCACCACCGAGGCCGCATGGCTCACCACGGTCGCGCGCTCCGGCGAGACCGAGGCCGGCTTCATCGCCCGGCTGCTGCCCGCCGCCCAGCAGGCCGCGGCGGCCCACGACCATCTCGCCGACTCCTACACCGAGGCCGGAGCGGCGACCGAGGACCCCGCCGAGTTCCGCGAGGCAAAGTTCCGGTACGCCCTGGAGATCGTGCTCGACGGACTGGCCCTGCGACTTCCGCATTAGTCCCGGGCCCTGCGTCCCGATCCCCTCGGATCCACCGCATTTCTCGACCCCTGTTGCCCGGTCTCCCGGTCTCCGTGACCAAGCGGTGCGACGGTCGTGCGCATGAAGCCGTCCCTCCGCCTGCGGCTGCCCGCGTGCGCCGTGCTCGCCACCGCCGCCGGGCGGCGGGCGGCGAGTGCGGGACACACGATCGGCGCGAGCCGAGGGGCGGCCCGGGGGCGCGCGTGCCGGGTGCGGGGCGGTCACCCGTTCACCGGCGGCGGCGCTCCATTCGTGTTCTCTTCGCCGCCGCCGTCGCCCACGCCCATGACCTGCCGGAACGCGACGCGGCTAGGCCGTGCGGGGGTCGCGGGCGCCACCCGTTCACCACATTCCTGACGGTGTTTCAGGAAGCGGTACCGGCCGAGTGCCACTTACCTCGGAAGGGCAGGGGGCGCGCCCCCTGAACGAGTCGGATGAACGAGTCGGACAAGCTCTGGGAGCACCATGCGACGCACCGCCCGCCTGCTGACCGGTACCGCACTCGCCGTGGCCGCGGCGGGTCTCGCCGCGGCACCGGCCTACGGCGGCACCTCGGCGCCCGACACGGCTCGCCTCCGGAACGCTCCGGCCGGTGCCGGGACCACGGCCGCGCTCCGCCCTGCCGGCCTGCGGCCGCTCGCGCGCTCGACACCGGCGCGCTCCTTCGGCGCCCTCGCCGACGCCCTGCAGGTGTACCCGTCCACCACGGTGCCGGGCACCCAGGTCACGGTGAACACGGCGGCGTGCGGGAACAAGGGCGCGGCGCTCGGGGACGCGGGCGCGGTCGGCGCCGGGACCTTCACGCTGGCGCCCAGCGCGCACGAGGGCGAGGCGATCGGCCAGTTCCGGGTGCCGCCGAGCGCGCAGCCGGGCACGTACGAGATCGTCGCGAAGTGCGCGGAGGGCACCAAGCAGGTGGCGGGGGACCTGGTGGTGGCGTTGAACGCGGTGCACGAGCAGGTGCAGCCGCGGGGAAGCGTGAAGACGGGGGTCGGCGGCGCACTCGGCACCGACCCCGTGCAGACCGCGGCGGGCGTGACGGCGCTGGCCGTCGCCGCCGCGGGCGGTACCTGGCTCCTGCATCGCCGGGCGAGAGGCGACGGGATCTGACGGACACCCTCCGCTGTCCGTCCGCCGGTACCGCACAGCCCCGCCCCCTCCGGGTCCGATGCCCCTCGCGGCCCGGAGGGGGCTGGGGGTCCGACCGTCAGGGGGAGTCCGTCTCCGGGAGAGGGGTCGGTATGCGCAGGATCGGGGACACCGCGATAGCCGCCGTCACCGTCGTGGCCCTCGGCTCGGCGGTGTGGCTGCTCGGCGCCGGCTCCGGGACGCATGCGCCGCCGCAGCCGTCGGCCGCCGAGGGCCGGCCCGAGCCCGGCGAGGAGCGGCTCACGTCCCCCGCGCTGGAGCCGTCGCCGCCCACCCGCATCCGCATTCCGGCGATCCGTGTGAACGCCCCGCTGATGGGTCTCGCCCTCACCCGCACCGGGAGCCTGGACGTGCCGCCCGCCAAGGAGAAGAACCTCGCCGGCTGGTACGAGGCCGGAACGTTGCCCGGCGAGACGGGCACCGCGATCGTCGCGGGCCATGTCGACAACACGGAGGGACCGGCCGTCTTCTACGACCTCGGTGCCCTGAAGCGCGGCGCCGTCATCGAGGTCGACCGCCAGGACGGCTCCGTGGCCGTGTTCACCGTGGACGCGGTGGAGGTGTACGCGGCCCGGAACTTCCCCGACGAGAAGGTGTACGGCGCGGCCGCGCGCCCCGAGTTGCGGGTCATCACCTGCGGCGGCGGCTATTCGAGGGCCACCGGCTACCAGGGCAACGTGGTGGTCTTCGCCCACCTCACCGGCGGCCGCTGACCCCGGTGCGGCGGCACCCCACCGGCAGCTGCCGACCCCGACGCACCTCACCGGCAGCCGCCGACCCGAGTGCATCTCACCGGCAGCCGCCGACCCGAGTGCATCTCAGCGGCGGCCGCCGACCCTGGTGCACCCGCACCTCCCCGCCGGGGCGGTGCTCCCCGGGAAACCGCACCTCACAGCCCTCCCCGGCCGCGCGCCCAGGTCCCTCACACCCCCGGCCCGCCCCCGCTGAGGGCAGCGTTCCCCGTGAGAAACAGGGGTGATGCGGCCGGGTAACGTCGGGGCCGCACGCTGCGATGCATGACCTCGAATACGCGTGTGGTGGTGATCGGCGCCGGCCTCGCGGGCGTACGGCTCGCCCGGCGGCTCGGCGAACTGGGCATGCCCGCCCTGCTCGTCGGCGAGGAGGAGCACCGGCCCTACAACCGGGTCCTGCTCGCCGAGGTGCTGGCCGGCCGGTTCGCGCCGGAGGTGATCTCCCTCCCCGCGCCCGACGGCCTGGTACGCACCCAGGTCACCGGCATCGACCGCACGGCACGGCGGCTGGACTGCGCCGACGGTTCGTCGATCGCATACGACACCCTGGTGCTGGCCACCGGCTCCAACCCCGTGCTGCCGCCGCTGCGCGGCCTGTTCGCTCCCGACCACCAACTCCCCGAGGGCATCCACGCGTTCCGCACGATGGACGACTGCCTGGGGCTGTCCAAGGCGGTACGTCCGGGCGTGCGGGCGGTCGTCGTCGGCGGCGGGCTGCTCGGGGTCTCCGCGGCCCGGGCGCTCGCGGTGCGCGGCGCGCAGGTGGTGCTCGCCCAGCAGGCCGAGCGGCTCATGGAGCGCCAGCTCGACCCGAACGCCTCCCGGCTGGTGCTGCGGCACCTGAAGGACCTGGGCGTCGAGGTGCACACCGAGTGCCGGGTGCGCGACGTGCGCTCGGTCGGCGGTGCGGTCCGCTCGGTGGAGCTGGCCGACGGCTACGCGCTCGACGCCGACCTCGTGGTCCTGGCCTGCGGGGTGCGGCCGCGCACGGGTCTGGCGGTGCAGGCGGGACTCGCCGTGCGCAAGGGCGTGCTCGTGGACGACGAGCTGCGCACCTCGGACCCGCACATCCACGCCGTCGGCGACTGCGCCCAGCACGACGGCACGGTCTACGGCCTCGCCGCCCCGGCCCTCGAACAGGCCGACGCCCTCGCCGCGTTCCTCGCGGGCGACGCGAACGCCCGCTACACCGGCACCCGTTCCCTGACCCGGCTGACCCTCACCGGCCCCGGTTCCCCCTTCGACCTCGCCGCGTTCGGTGAGACCGAGGCCCGCCCCGGCGACGACGTCGTGCAGCTCGCCGACGCGACCAGGGGCACGTACCGCAAGGTCGTCGTCCGCGACGACCGCCTGGTCGGCGGGGTCCTGGTCGGCGAACTCGGCACCGTCGGCGCCCTCGCCCGCGCCTGGGAGGGAGCAGAGCCGCTCCCCGACGACGGCCCTCTGCTCCACCTGCTCACCAACGATGGAGGCTCCTGAATGACCGCCACCCCGGGGGCCACCCCCACGATCGTGCTCGTCGGCCACGGCATGGTCGGCCAGCGCTTCCTCGAAGCGCTCGCCGAGCGCGGCCTGACCGCCACGCACCGCGTGGTCGTGCTGTGCGAGGAGCCGCGTCCCGCGTACGACCGCGTCGCCCTCACCTCGTACTTCTCGGGCCGGACGCCCGAGGAACTCTCCATGACCGACATGGAGTTCATCGAGACGCACGGCATCGAGCTGCACGTCGGCGACCCCGCGGAGACGATCGACCGCGCGGCGAAGCAGGTCACGGCCAGGTCCGGCCAGGTCTTCGCGTACGACACCCTCGTCCTCGCCACCGGCTCCTACCCCTTTGTGCCGCCCGTCCCCCACAAGGACGCCGAGGGCTGTTTCGTCTACCGCACGATCGAGGACCTGCTCGCGATCGAGGCGTACGCGAAGGCGAAGGCCGTGACGGGTGCGGTGGTCGGCGGCGGTCTGCTCGGCCTGGAGGCCGCGGGCGCACTGAAGGGTCTCGGGCTCGACGCCCACATCGTGGAGTTCGCGCCCCGGCTGATGCCCGTCCAGGTCGACGAAGGCGGCGGCGCTGCGCTGCTGCGCACCATCGAGGACATGGGCCTGAGCGTGCACACCGGCGTGGGCACGCAGGAGATCGTGGTGGGCCCGGACGGCGCAGTCACCGGCATGAAGCTGTCCGACGGCTCCGAACTCGCCACCGACATGGTGGTGTTCAGCGCCGGCGTCCGCCCCCGCGACCAGCTGGCCCGCGACTCGGGCCTGGCGGTCGGCGAGCGCGGCGGCATCACCGTCGACGAGCAGTGCCGTACGGTCATCGATCCGCACGTGTTCGCGATCGGCGAGTGCGCGCTGGCCGCGGACGGCCGGGTCTACGGTCTGGTCGCCCCGGGCTACGAGCAGGCGGAGACCGTCGCGGCCACCATCGCCGCCGACGAGGCCTCCTTCACGGGTGCCGACCTGTCCACCAAGCTGAAGCTGCTCGGGGTGGACGTGGCCTCCTTCGGTGACGCGCACGGCACGACCGAGGACTGCCTCGACGTCGTCTACTCCGACTCCCGCGCGGGCCTGTACAAGAAGCTGGTCATCGGCCGGGACGGCACGCTGCTCGGCGGCATCCTGGTCGGCGACGCCGAGGCCTACGGCACCCTGCGCGCACTGACCGGTTCGGTGCCCCCCGTCTCCCCCGAGTCGCTCGTCCTGCCCGCCGGAGCCGGCTCGGGGGCCCAGCTCGGCCCGTCCGCCCTCCCGGACGAGGCGATCATCTGCTCCTGCCACAACGTCAGCAAGGGCACGATCCGCGGCGCGGTCACCGAGCACCGGTGCACCACCGTGCCCGAGGTGAAGAAGTGCACCAAGGCCGGTACCGGCTGCGGCAGCTGCGTGAAGGTGCTCGGCCAGCTGGTCACCGCCGAGCTGGAGGCGTCCGGCGTCGAGGTCGACAAGGGCCTGTGCGGATGCTTCGCGCAGACCCGCGAGGAGCTGTACGAGATCGTCCTGGCCCTGCGCATCACCTCGTACCAGGACCTGCTGGACCGCCACGGCCGCGAGGGCGCCCGGGGCGGCGACGGCTGCGAGGTCTGCAAGCCGGCCGTGGCCTCGGTCCTCGCCTCGCTCGCCCCGACGATCGGCGCGAGCGGCTATGTCCTCGACGGCGAGCAGGCAGCCCTCCAGGACACCAACGACCACTTCCTCGCCAACCTGCAGAAGAACGGCTCGTACTCGGTCGTGCCGCGCATCCCCGGCGGGGAGATCGCGCCCGAGAAGCTGATCGTGATCGGCGAGATCGCCCGGGACTTCGGCCTCTACACGAAGATCACCGGCGGTCAGCGGATCGACATGTTCGGCGCCCGCGTGGAACAGCTCCCGCTGATCTGGACGCGCCTGGTGGACGCCGGCTTCGAGTCCGGGCACGCCTACGGCAAGTCGCTGCGCACGGTGAAGTCCTGCGTCGGGCAGACCTGGTGCCGCTACGGCGTCCAGGACTCGGTGCGCATGGCGATCGACCTGGAGCTGCGCTACCGGGGGCTGAGGTCTCCCCACAAGCTCAAGTCCGCCGTCTCCGGCTGCGCCCGCGAGTGCGCGGAGGCCCAGTCGAAGGACTTCGGCGTCATCGCCACCTCCAACGGCTGGAACCTGTACGTCGGCGGCAACGGCGGCGCCACCCCGCGCCACGCGGACCTGCTGGCCCAGGATCTCTCCGACGCCGAACTGGTGCGGCTGATCGACCGGTTCCTGATGTTCTACATCCGCACCGCCGACCGGCTGGAGCGCACCTCGACCTGGCTGGAGCGGATTCCGGGCGGCCTGGACCATGTGCGCGAGGTGGTCGTGGAGGACTCTCTCGGCATCTGCGAGGAGCTGGAGTCCCTGATGGCCACGCATGTCGCGCACTACCGCGACGAGTGGGCCGAGACCATCAACGACCCCGAGAAGCTGGCCCGGTTCGTGTCCTTCGTGAACGCTCCGGACACCCCGGACCCGGTGGTGGCCTTCGTCCCCGAGCGGGACCAGATGAAGCCCGATCTGCCGCTGCTCGCCATCGGCCGCCGCCCACTGGAAGACGCACTGGAAGGAAGCGCCCAGCGATGACCCTGGCACCCGAGACAACCGACCTGAAGGTCCAGCTCCAGCTGGGGGAAGACTGGTTCACGGTCTGCGACCTGAGCCGGCTGCTCCCCGGCCGCGGTATGGCGGCGCTGCTGCCCGACGGCAGCCAGGTCGCCCTCTTCCGCGACCGCGCCGGCAGCCTGTACGCGATCGACAACCGCGACCCGTTCGGCGGCGCGGCCGTCCTCTCCCGCGGCCTGACCGGCAGCCTGCAGGGCCGCCCGTTCGTGGCGTCCCCGCTGCTCAAGCAGCGCTTCGACCTCGCGACCGGGCAGTGCCTGGACGACGGGTCGGTGCGCATCGCCACGTACGAGGTGCGGGCGGCATAACAGCCGATCTTGACCGATCGTTCCAGATATAACTAGGCTGCTCCTCGTGGCCAGGACCAAGGAATTCGACCCGGACGCCGCGCTGCAGTCAGCCCTGGAGCTGTTCTGGCGGCGCGGCTACGAGGCGACGTCGATGGCCGACCTGGTGGAGCACCTGGGCATCGGCAGGGCGAGCCTGTACGCGACCTTCGGGAACAAGCACGAGCTGTACCTGAAGGCGCTCGACCGCTACGAGCGGTCGGGCCTGACCCGGATCGTGCACGAGCTGTCCCGGCCCGGCCCCGCCCTGCCCGCCGTACGAGCGGTCGTACGGCGGTTCGCCGCCGAGGCCGCCGACGAGCAACTGCGCAGGCACGGCTGCCTGGTCACCAACACGGCGGCCGAGCTGGCCCCGCACGATCCGGCCGCCGCACGGCAGGTCGAGCGCAACTGGGACCATGTCGAGACCGTGCTGCACTCGACGCTCGTGCGCGGCCGGGCCCAGGGCGAGCTGCCCGCCGGCCGTGACCCGCTCACCCTCGCCCGCATGCTGCTGGTGCTGATGCAGGGTCTGCGGGTGGTCGGCAAGGCGTCCGCGGACCCGGCCCGGGTCCGGGACGCGGCGGAGCAGGCCCTGGCGCTGCTCGACTGACACGCCCCTGCACCGAGGGGCGTTTTTCATGCCCTCATACTGAACCGATCGGTCTAGAAAAAGGGGAGATCATGACCACCAACCGTTTCGCCGGCAGGACCGCCCTCGTCACCGGCGCCGGTTCCGGCATCGGACGGGCCGTCGCCCGCGCGCTCGCGGCGGAGGGCGCCCGGGTCGTCGTCGCCGGGCGCAGGCGGGAGCCGCTGGACGAGACCGTCCTGCTCATCGAGGAGCAGGGTGGCAAGGCTCTCGCGGTGACCGCCGACGTCTCCCGTGCCGCGGATGCGCAGGCGCTGGTCCGGGCCGCCGTCGAACTCCCCCACCCTCGGCTTCGCTCGGGCGGGGGGACCCCCATCGGCTCGCTCGACGTGGCCGTCAACAACGCCGGCGTCTTCCGGGGCGGACGGCCGCTGGCCGACCTGCCGGAGGACGACTGGCACACCCAGCTCGCGACCAACGTCACCGGCGTCCACCTGGCCCTCCAGGCGCAGATCCGCCAGATGCGCACCCAGGCCTCGGGCGGCGCGATCGTCAATGTGTCCTCCACGTTCGGCCTGCACACGACCTCCGCCGGAGCCGCCGCCTACTCCGCCACCAAGGCCGCCGTGACCGCCCTCAGCCGGGGCGCCGCCCTGGACCACATCGGCGACGGCGTCCGCATCAACGTGGTCAGTCCCGGCGCCACCGCCACCTCCATGTCCCTGCGCCCCGGCGAGACGGAGCAGGGCCGGACCGAACGCGCGAGGGCCACGCTCCCGCTCGGCCGGATCTCCGCCACCGAGGAGGTCGCCGCCGCCGTCCTCTACCTGGCCTCCGACGACGCGGCCTCCCTGGTCGGCACCGACCTGGTGGTGGACAGCGGCGGCTCGCTGTGAGCAGCGTCCCCCAGCGGGATCACTCCGGGAGAAACGGCGTCACCGCAGTCGCGCGGTCGCGACGTTGATCCTGAACCCGCAGGGGACGATCCCCTCCGGCGTCGTCAGGTCCTCCACCTCGGCGAAGAAGGCCTCGCGCAACCGCTCCACGGCCGCCCCGTCGAGCGGGCCGAGGTCGTAGAGACCGGAGACAGCGGCCCACACCCGCTCCACCGGACCACTGAGATCGACGGGAACCGTCTCCCAGTCCACCGCGGTGAAGCCCGCCGGGCCGAGCACCTCGTCGAGCCCCTCGCGACTGCGGGTCCTCCGGTCCCCCAGCGCCGGGATGCGCTGCGAGGCCGGCATCCGCTCGATCCTGTTCCGCAACAGGCCGATGAACCGTTCATAGGCCTCACCGCCGACGGCCCCGCCTCCCAGTGCGCAGGCCAGAACCCCTCCGGGTGACAGCACCCGGGCGACCTCGGCCGCGACCTGCTCGATCTCGCTCATCAGCATCAGCGCCAGGTGGGAGACGCAGGCGTCGAAACTGTCGTCGGCGAAGGGCAGTTCCTGTGCCCGTCCCTCTTCCAGCCTCGCTCCGAGGAGCCCCGGCCGGCGGCGTGCCAGCGCCAGAGAATGCGGAGACAGGTCCACCCCCGCGAGCTGTCGCCCGTCCCGGCGGGCCAGGAGCTCGAGCAGGAGGCCGTCACCGCAGCCGAGGTCCAGCACGCGCCGGTGTCCGGCCACCCGGTCGCGCAGGATCTCGTAGCTGGACCGGCCGTCCGGAGCACGGCCGCGGCCGAACGCCTCCGCGGTCACCGCCGGGTACTCGGCATGGAACGCCTGCAGAAATGCTTCCTGTGATGCGGTTGTCGTCATTCACCCAACCTACGGCGCAGGCCTTCGCCGCGACCGCCCGCCGTTCGGGCCGCCGTTCGGCCGACCGCCTGTCCGTCCGTGCGTCCGTGCGTCCGTGCGTCCGGACAGCGATGCCTCAGTCGATCCCCGACCGCTCCACGCCCGCCACGATCCACCGCTGGAAGCACAGGAAGACCAGCAGCAGCGGCAGGACGGACACGGCCGCGGCGACGAACAGCTCGTGCAGGCGGATCACCTGGGACGTGGTGAAGGACGACAGCGCCACCTGCACCGTCCAGGCGCTCTGGTCCTGCCCGATGACCAGGGGCCACAGGAAGGAGTTCCACGCGCCGAGGAACACGATGGTCCCGACGGCCGCGAACACCGGCCGGGCGTTCGGCACGACGACCAGCCAGTACGTGCGCCAGTGGCCGAGCCCGTCGACCTGCGCCGCGTCCTCCAGCTCCCGGGGAAAGCCCAGGAAGTACTGCCGGAAGACGAAGCAGGCGAACGCCGGGAACAGGGTCGGGACGATCAGCCCGCGGAGCGTGGAGATCCAGCCCAGCGTCGACACCAGCACGAAACTCGGTACGAACGTCACGGCGGCCGGGGCCAGCAGGGTGGCGAGGATGCCGTAGAAGACCTTGTTCGCATGCCGGTAGGGGATGCGGGCGAGGCCGTAGCCCGCGAGGGAGGCGAGCAGCAGGGTGCCGAGCGTGGTCGCGACGGCGATCAGCGCACTGTTGAGGAGGGAGCGGGCGAAGGGGACGGAGGGGTCCTCGAACAGCTCCCGGACGTTCCCCCACCTCAACTCGCCCGGGAAGAAGGTCCATTGGGGCGAGGTGATGTCCTGTTCGCTCGACAGGCCGTTGCGGACCAGCAGATAGAAGGGGATCAGGAAGAGCAGCGCGAGCGCGATCAGCAGCACCAGCCGCAGGGCCCGCCCGGCCCGTACCAGGGCGTCATCCATCGGCGTCCGTCCTTCCCGGCCTCAGCCACCGCGCCTGGCCCACCGTGACGACGGCGATGACCAGCGCGAGGATCACCGCTCCCGCGCTGCCGAGCCCCAGGTTCTGCCCCTGCCCGAGGGCCGTGTAGTAGAGGTAGACCAGCGGCGGCCGGGCGTAGGGCGGATAGCCCCGCGCGTCGGAGAGCAGGTTGTAGAACTCGTCGAAGGCCTGGAAGGCGTTGATGACGAGGAGCAGCACCACCGCGACCGAGGTGGCCCGCAGCTGGGGCAGGGTGATGTGCCGCAGCACGGTCCAGCCGGGCCGGGCCCCGTCCACGGCGGCCGCCTCGTACAGCACCGGGTCGATCCGCTGGAGCCCGGCGAGGAACAGGATCATGTAGAAACCGGCCTGGAGCCACAGCCGTACAGTGACGATGACCAGCCAGTACCAGGGCGGGTCGGTGGTGGACAGCCAGGCGACGGGATCGCCGCCGAACCACCCCAGCACGGTGTTGGCGAGCCCGAACCGCACCCCGTTGAACAGGGACATCTTCCACACGAGCGCCGCGACGACGTAACTGCACGCGGCGGGCAGGAAGAACACGGACCGGAAGAAGGCCCGCGCGCGCTCCAGGCGGTTGACCATCAGGGCGAGGGCGAGCGAGAAGACGTAGGTGGCGGGCACGATGAAGGCGGTGAAGACGAGGAAGGTCTTCAGACTGTCGACGAACGCGTCGTCCTTCAGCATCGCCGTGTAGTTGTCCAGCCCGACGAAGTGCGTGGGCGTGACGGTGTTGTGCGCGTCGAAGAAGCTGAGCGCCACGCTCCACAGCAGCGGGACGTAGGTGAACAGGGCGAGTCCGAGGGCGAAGGGCCCGACGAAGATCCAGAACCAGAGGGCGTTGCGCCTGCTCACGGCTTCTTCTTCACACGGTCGAGCTCGGCCGACACCTTCCGTACGACGGCCCGCAGCTCACTGTCGGGACTGGCACCGCTCTTGATGATCCGGCTGAGCGCGTCCTGGTAGGCGGTCTGGGCGGCCGGGGTCCACAGCAGGGGCTGGGCACAGCCGTGCTCGGTGGTGAAGCGGACGGCGTCGGCGGCCGCGCCCGTCTTCAGCCTGGCGGCCTTCCGGGCGAGGGAGATCCGGGCCGGGATGTGGAAGCCGTAGGAGAGCGCGAAGTCCTCCTGGTGGTCGGTGCGTTCGACCCACAGCCACTTCACGTACTCCTTGGCGGCCTGCCGGTGACTGCTGCGTGCGCTGACGGCGGCGGCGTACGCGCCGACGGGCACCGAGGGCCGGCCGTGCGGGCCGTCCTGCGGGAAGGGAAGCACCCCGAAGTCGTCGCCGAGTTCCTTCTGCACCTGGGGCAGCGCCCACAGCCCGGACCACTGCATGGCGGTCAGGCCCTGGAGGAAGGCGGAGGGGTCGGACCAGTCGGCGGGGGCGCCGAGGAGGAGGGACTTGTCGGCGTACAGCCGGTGCAGCTTGGCGAGGGTGCGGGCGGCCGCGGGATCGTCGAAGCCGACCTTGCCGTCCTCGGTGACCAGCTGAAGTCCGGCGGCGTACAGGGGTGTTCCGCCGAGGACACCGGCGCCCCCGTCGTTGCCGAGGAACAGCCCCTTGACCTTGCGGGTGGTGAGCTTCGCGGCGGCGTCGACCAGGGCGTCCAGGGAGGTGGGCGGCCGGACCCCGGCGTCCGCGAGCAGGCTCTTGCGGTAGTAGAGGAGCTGCATGTCGATGACCTGGGGGATGCCCCAGATCTTCCCGTCGTAGGTCTTGGGCGTGAGCACGGCCGGATTGAAGTCGTCCTTGACACCGTGGAGGAGATCGGTGAGGTCGACGACCTGGCCGGCCCGGATCTGGTCGAGCGTGGGCCCGTTGACCTCGAAGACGTCGGGCCCCGAGTCGGTGAGCAGGGCCGCGGCGGTCTGCTGGTCGTAGTTGCCGGGCCGCCACTGCACGGTGACGTGCGCCTTCTTGTAGGCGGCGGCGTAGCTCTGGACGGCCTGCTCGGTGCCGGGCTCGCCGTACTGGTGGTACCACTGCGAGAGTTTCGGCCCCGGTCCTCCGCCCTCGTCACCGCCGCCCCGCCCGGTGTTCGATCCGCACGCCGTGAGCAGTCCGGCTCCCGCGCCTGCTGCCAGCAGCGTCCTGCGGCTGATGCTCGTCATCGTGTGCCCCCTGACGTTCGCCGTCGATGCACGGCCCAACGATCAACCATGCGCCGGGATTACGAAAGGGGCGTTGCGGCCGTGTGTCAGACCCTGTGGTGCGGGCTCGCGTCAGCCCCGAGGTCCGTGCAGTCCACGCCGCTCAGCCGCACCGAGAGGTCCCAAAGCCTGTGCGCCGCAGCGTCGTTGAGCGTCCATGGGGCCCGCCAGGACGGCGCGGGCGCACCGCGCCACATCGCGAAGGACGGCCCGTGGAAGGAGTCCGGCCGCACACCCGGTGCCGTCGCCGCGTACAGCGTGGGCAGGGCGCCCGCCTCGGCCGGCTGGGCGAGGACCCGGTTGCCCAGCTCCATCATCCGCTCGGCGCCGCGCCGCCCCTCGGCACGCGGCCCGGCGGTCTGGAGGTTGGTGGCGGCGTACCCCGGGTGCGCGGCGGCCGCGACGACATCGCCGCCGTGGGCGGCCAGCCTGCGCGCCAGCTCGTGGGTGAAGAGGAGGTTGGCGGTCTTGGAGCGGGCGTAGGCGATCCAACGCCGGTAGCGGTGCTCGCTGTTGAAGTCGTCCGGGTCGATGTTGGCGAGCGCGTGCAGCATGCTGGAGACGGTCACGACGCGGGCGCCCGGGGTGGCCAGCAGCCTCGGCAGCAGCAGCCCGGTGAGGGCGAAGTGGCCGAGATGATTCACCCCGAACTGTGTCTCGAACCCGTCCGCCGTCGTCCCGTACGGCGGCGCCATCACGCCCGCGTTGTTGACGAGCAGGTCGAGCCGGTCGTACGACAGCCGCTGCGCGAACGCGCGCACGGAGCCCAGATCCCCGAGGTCCAGCCGCTCCACCTCGACCTCGGCACCGGGCACCTGTGCCACGAGCCGGTCCGCGGCGTCCCGCCCGCGTGCCTCGCTCCGGCAGGCGAGCACCACCCGCGCGCCCCGGCGGGCGAGTTCCCTGGCGGTGACGTACCCGAGGCCGCTGTTGGCGCCGGTGACGACGGCGAGGCGGCCGGTCTGGTCGGGGATGCTCTGCGCGGTCCAGCCCATGGGGGCTCCTCCTGGCGGCGCTCGTCGGACGGACCGACGGCGCGGCCCCGGGCTGACGGCCCCAGCGTAGGGGCGCTGACCGGGGTTTCCGTGGTGCGGTGCGGCTTCTGCGCGGCCGTGTTCACGACGCACGTCACCGGTGCGGGGCGCGCGTTACGCCTCGCACCGCAACGAGGGGGGTGCGGGTCGCTCGTCACGGTGCGGCAGGCATGATCACCCCGTGGGGAAGACATGGCGGGTCCGGGCGGCGCGGTGGGCGATCGCCCTGGTCTGGTTCTACGAGGGGTTCTGGTGCAAGATCTGGCCGGGGCGCGAGGACCAGCGGGCGATCGTGGGCGACGTGCCGTTCCTGCCCGGCTGGGCGGTGACGGGAGTGCTCGCCGGGATCGGCCTGGCGGAGGTCGCGATCGGCGTGTGGGTGCTGAGCGGGCTGCGGGCACGGTGGGCCGCGCTCGTGCAGACCGTGCTGGTCGTGTCGTTCAACTTCGGCGGTCTGCTCTTCAGCCCCGGCGAAATCACGGAGCCGGGACGGCTGGTGACACAGGACCTGGCCTTCCTGGCGCTGATCTGGACGGTGACCTGGAGGGCGGACGAGTGAGCGGGACACCATGGGCGCGTGGCCGGCTGCTCGGCGGGGTCGGCGGTGGTCCGCGCCTGCTCTTCGGGCGGATGTACGAGGACTGGGGCGTCGAGCTGGCGGTGTTCCCGCCGCCGGGCGCACGGGTGCTGTGCATCGCCTCGGCGGGGGACACGGCGGCGGCCCTGGACGCGGCGGGGTACGAGGTGACGGCCGTCGACGTCAATCCGGTGCAGCTCGCCTACGCGCGCGACCGGCTGGCCGGCGGTGCGACCCGCACGGGAACGGCCGAGACCGTCATGCGGCTGGGCCGGGACGCCGCGGCGCGCCTGCTGCCCGCGTGGCGGCAGCCGGAGCTGCACGGGTTCGTGACCCTGGACGATCCGGCGGAGCAGGCTCGCCGCTGGCGGGAGGAGCTGGACACCCCGGGTCTGCGCCGGCTGATGCGCCTCGCGCTGCGGCCCGGCGGAGCCCTGGCGGTGGCGCTGCGTCCGTCCTTCGCCGGCGTCGTCCCCGCGCGCTTCGACGAGGTGCTGCGGGGGCGCCTGGAGCGGACGGTGAGCCGGCATCCCAATGCGTGCAATCCCTGGCTGTGGCGGCTGCTGGCGGGCGCGGAGCCGCCGGGCACCCCGGCGCCGCGGGCCTCGGGCGTCCGGCTGGTCCACGGCGATGTGGTGCACGTGTTGGAGCAGGCGCCGTGCGGCGGGTACGACGCGGTGACCCTCTCGAACGTGCTGGACGGGCCCGGCCCCGACTTCGCCCGCCGACTGCGGGCGGCCGTGCGGCACGCGGTGCGACCCGGCGGGGTGGTGGTGCTGCGCAGCGCCCGGGAACCGGGTCCGGGCGGGCCGGGCTGGGCGGCCGAGGACCGTTCGGCGCTGTGGGGTGTGGTGCGGGTGGTGCGCCTCGGGAGCGCCGCCCCGGACCGGAGGATCGAACCGTGAGACATCTGCTGCAGCGTCACCCCGTGGCGATACGCACACATTTCGCCCACTCGCTGGTCCTGACGTACGCACTGCCGGCCGAGGTGCTGCACCCTCTGGTCCCGCCGGGTCTGGAACTGGAGACCTACGAAGGGCACGGGTTCGTGGCGGCCGCGCTGGTGGACACCCGTGCCCTGCGGCCGGCCGCCCTGCCGGCCCGTTTCGGGGCGGACTTCCTGCTCACCGGGTACCGCGTCTTCACCCGCTTCCGCACTCCGGGCGGCCGCGTCATGCGCGGACTGCGCATCCTGCGCAGCGACACCGACCGCAGGCTGATGGTGTTCGGCGGCAACCTGCTGACCCGCTACAACTACCGCCCGGCCCGGATCGGCACCCGGTGCGAAGGCGGTTCGCTGGAGTTCCGCGTGGACAGCGCCGACGGCCGGGCGGATCTGCACGTGCGGGCGGACCTGGGCAGCGCGCCCGCGCCGCTGCCCGCGGGCAGCCCCTTCGCGGACGCGCGCGCCGCCCGGCGCTTCGCCGGCCCGCTCCCCTACACCTTCGAGTACGAGCCGCAGACCCGTTCGGTGATCGTGATCAAGGCGTTCCGTGCCCATTGGGACCCGCAGCCGGTCTCGGTCGACGTGACCCGCCTGACCTTCTTCGACCACGGCCCGTTCACCGGCACACGGCCGGTCCTCGCCAACGCCTTCCACGTCGCCGACCTGGCGTACGGCTGGGAACGCGGCCTGCGCCGGACCGTGAGCGGGGGTGTGCGGTGATCCGCCGCTCGGGCGTGCGGGACGTGATCGCGTACAACTGGCCGCAGTACGCCGCCGGCCTGGCCACCGCGGCGGCCTGCGCCGCCGTCCGTGGCCGGCTGCCGCACCCGCTGCGCGCCGTGGCCCGCGCGGGATCGGCGGCCGCCCTCGGTCTGCTCGCCTCCGCCACGGCCGCGAGCTGGCTCGTCTACGACCGCTCCGAACTGTACGGCTGGGACTGGCTGGACGCGCTGCTGGCGCGGGCGCCCTCCGTGCACCTGGTGGTGGGCACCGGCCTCGACGAGGCGAGCGCCCCGCTGGCCGCCCGCTGGCCGGCCTCCCGGCAGATCACCGTCGACCTCTACGACCCGGCCGTGATGACCGAGGGCTCGGTGCGCCGTGCCCGGCGCCGGGTGCCCCCGCCACGGCACGCGCTGCCCGGCCGGCCGGATGCCCTTCCGGTGCGCCCGGCCCTGGTGGACGCCGTGTTCCTGGTCTTCGCCGCCCACGAACTGCGGCGGGCCGAAGACCGGGAGCGGCTGTTCGAGGAGTGCGCCCGGGTGCTGCGCCCCGGCGGTCGCCTGGTCCTGGTGGAACACCTCCGGGACGGCGCGAACACCGCCGTCTTCGGGCCGGGTGCCTGGCATTTCCTGCCCCGCGCGGAGTGGCTCCGGCTGGCCGCGCACGCCGGGCTGCGTCCGGCGGCCGAGCGCCGCATCGCGGGCCTGGTCACGGCGCTCGCCTTCGTCCGGGGGCGGGCGTGACCCATCTGCTCACGCTCACCGCGCAGTTGCGGCTGGTCGGTGTCGCCCTGGTCGGCATGGGGCTGCTGCACGCGGTGCTGCCGCGCATCCTGGACTGGCCCGGGGACCTCGGCGGCACCAGCCTGCTGACCCGGCAGGTTTCCTACGCGCACGTGTTCTTCATCGGCCTCACCTGTGTGCTGCTCGGCGTGCTGCCGCTCGTGTTCGCCCGGGAGCTGCTGAGCGGCGATCCGCTGCCGACCGTCCTGCTGTGCGGGCAGACGCTGTTCTGGGGCCTGCGCTGGGTGATGGAGTTCGCCTATTTCTCGCCGCGCCTGTGGCGGGGCCACAGGCTGCGGACGGCGGGGCACGTCGCACTCTCCGTGCTGTGGACGTGGGTGACCGCGGTGTTCGCCGTGGCGACCGCCCACGCGGCGGGCTAGGGACCTTTTGCGACAGCGTGCCGGGTGGCGGGACCCCTCACCTCGTCCGGATGTCGTGGGCGGTGCCGCCGGCGACGGCCTGCAGCTTGTCGGGGTTGGCCACGTTGTGGACGGCGGTGATACGGCCGTCGGGGCCGAAGTCGAAGGTCACGGTGGCGATCACGCGCTCCGGGGACCTGAACACGATGCCCGGGCCGCCGTTGATCCCGACGAGTTCGGCGTGCATGTCGGCGGGCTCGACACCCTGGTAGGTGACGGTGCCGATGGCCGCGAACCAGGAGGCCACCGTCTGCGCGCCCGCGACCGGCCGCAGGGCCTGGCGGACCTTGCCGCCGCCGTCGGTCCACAGGGTGACGTCCGGGGACAGCAGCTCCATCAGGGCGTTGACGTCGCCGCCGGTCGCCGCGGCGAAGAACCGCTCGGTCGCCTCGCGCTGCCGCGTCCGGTCCGCCGCGAAGCGCGGCCGGCGGGCCCGCACGTGCTCACGGGCGCGGTGGGCGGCCTGGCGCACGGCGGCCTCGGAGCGCTCCACCGCCTCCGCGATCTCGGCGTGGCTGAAGTCGAAGACCTCCTTCAGCACGAACACCGCGCGCTCCAGCGGGCTGAGCGTCTCCAGCACCACCAGCATCGCCATCGACACCGACTCGGCGTCCGTGACGGCCTCGGAGGTGTCCGCGCCGGTGAGGATGGGCTCCGGCAGCCACGGCCCCACGTAGGCCTCCCGCTTGTGCCGGGTGGAGCGCAGCCGTTCCAGCGCCAGGTTCGAGACGATCCGCGTCAGGTACGCCTTGGGGTCGGCGACCTGCGAGCGGTCCGCGGCGGACCACTTGATCCAGGCGTCCTGCACCGCGTCCTCGGCATCGGCCGCGCTGCCGAGGAGGCGGTAGGCCACGGAGAACAGCAGCCTGCGGTGCTCGTGGAAGACCTGCTGGCCGTGGTGGGCGAAAAGGTCGGTCACCGGGTCTCCCGAAGGCGGCTGAAGCGACCCCCGCGGGGCCAGAACGCGCCCGAGGCGGGCATCTTCTTCATACGGCCGTAGGTCGGCCAGGGCGAGGCGGTCACCGTCTCCTTGTACCGGACCGCCGTGCGGCCCGTCAGGCAGATCCGGCGCGGGCTGTCGTCGGGGCGGGTGAACTGCACCACCGCATCGCCTCGTCCCAGGCTCACCGGCGTGTGGTAGTAGCCGAAGCGGAACGGCTTGGGCCGCTTGCCCTTGAGGACACGGTCGATGGACAGCGCGGCGTGCACTCCGGTCGGCATGCCGCCCTGGCAGGTGCCGTGCATGACGCCGTACCCCTGGCGGATCGCGGCCGCGTCGCCGATCGCGTACACCTCGGGGTGGGACACCGACCGCAGCGTGGCGTCGGTGACGATACGGCCGTGCCCGTCGACGGCCAGCCCGGCGGCGGCCGCCGGCGGCGACACCCGCGTCCCGCAGGTCCACAGGACCGCGTCGGCCGCGACGCTCTCGCCGCCGGCCAGCTCGACCGCGTCCGGCAGCACCTTCACCACCTCGGCCCCGGTACGCACCCGGACGCCCAGCCGGTCGAGCGCGGCGTGCAGATAGGCTCTGGCCCTCGGGTTCATGGCGGCGCCGGGCTCCCCCCGGCCCAGCAGGACGACGTTCAGCTCCGGGTACCGCTCGGCGATCTCCGCGGCCGACTCGATGCCGGTCAGCCCGCTGCCGACGACCACCACCGTGCCGCCGCCGACCCGTGCGAGCCGCTCGGCCAGCAACTCGGCGTCCTGGGCGCTGTTCAGGGTGTACGCGTGGTCCTCGCTGCCCGGCACCGCCGAGGTGTCGGCCGTGCCGCCCAGCCCGTACACCAGAGTGTCGTAGGGCAGGACCCGGTCGTCGTCGATGCGCACGGTCCTCGTGGCGGTGTCCACGGCCGTGACCCAGCCGCGCACGAAGTGCGCGCCGGTGCCGTCCAGCAGGTCCGGGATGCTCAGCTCGGCGAGCCGCTGCCCGGTCGCCACGCTGTGCAGCCGCATCCGCTCGGTGAAGCGCTCCTGCGCGTTCACCACGGTCACCTGCACGTCCTTGCGGCCCTTGACCCGCGCCGCGAGCTGGATCGCCGCGGACATGCCCGCGTAACCCGCCCCCAGGATCACGACGCGATGCGGGCCCGCCATGCCCTGTGTGTGCTGTGCGCTCATCGTTCCGCCCTTCTCGGTTCGCTGTGGACACCCACCAGATGGAGGCTGCGTGCCGGTTCGTGACACGAGATCGATGTGATGGGCACCACAGTTCGTCACGGGGGTGCGGGGTCCGTCCCGTCCGCGACGAGCAGGCGGTGGCCGAGCTCGACGGCGTCCGGGCACGGCAGGCCGGCGGGGGGGGGGGGCCGGGGGGGCCCCCCCCCCCCCCCCCCCGGAGCCGGCAAGAGGTTGAGTAGAGCAAAAAAAAAAAACACAACGCGAGCCAACC
>NZ_JBFAET010000077.1:0-16809 GCF_040642095.1 Streptomyces sp. NPDC020362 | reverse complement strand
GGGGGGGGGGTCCCCCCCGCCGGGCTCTCCGGGGGGGGGGCCTGGGGCGCGGGCGCCGGGCCCGGGCGGCCGGCGGGGGCGCCCCCCCGCCCGCCCCCCCGCCGCCAAGTCCGTTGAGGCATCATGGGGTTCATGACCACTTCCCGAAAGGCCCATGCCGCGTAACCGGCCCGGCGCTCTGCGCAGCGCCCGTAGCACCCCCGGCCCGCGCGTCTGGGAGGAGCCCCCTCCGGTCCGCGTTCCCGGCCTGTCCGCCCGCACCAGCCTCGCCGTCCACCGCGCGGAGCGCCTCTCCCCCGGCTTCTGGTACCCGCGCGGTGCGACCGACACCGCCCTCAGGCGCTACCGGGCGTTCCTGCACCCGCCGGGGCGCCGCCCCCGCTACCCCCGCGCGTCCTACTGCGCCGCTTGCCCCGGCTGCGCCCTCGACGACGTACGGGAGGCCCGGGACGCGCTGGCGGAGATCCTGCCGCTGCTCCCTCCCCGGGCGCGGGCCGAACTGCAGCGCGTGCTGACGCCGCTGGACCGCCGCTTTCTGCGCCGCACGCTGCCCGACCCGCTGGCCGGGCCGGCGGCGCCGTGGTGGCACCGGCGGCTGGCTCTCGGCGTGGAGGGCTGGTGAACCCCCGGACACGCCGGGCGGGACTTTTCCCGGCCGCCGGCACAACTTTTCCCGGCGAGGGCGCATCCAACATAGCGTCCTCATCAACCCATTCGCCCGATGGAGGCGGATAGGCCATGTTTCTGAATACTCGACCCCTCTCCCGGAGCGGCCTGGCCGCCGGCCTGACCGTCGCCGCGGCGGCCCTGGCGACGGCGGGCGTCGCATGGAGCGCGACGGCCACGGCGGCGCCGGCCAAGGCGTCCCGGACGTCGGCCGCTCCGCGCACCTGCGCCGTGAACGACCTGTACGTCTCCATGGGCCGCCAGGAAGGCGCGGCCGGATCGCTCTACTGGCCCATACAGTTCACCAACACCAGCACCACCGCGTGCGCCCTGCGCGGCTACCCGGGCGTCAGCGTCCTGGACACCGCGCACCGGCAGATCGGACCGGCCGCCACCCATTCCGGCCGGTCGTACTCCACCGTCACCCTCACCCCCGGGCACTCCGCGTCCGCGGTCGTCCGCACCACCAACGGCCCGATCGGCGGCCCCTGCCTGCGCACCGGTACCTACCTGAGGATCTACCCGCCGGCGTCGTACGACGCCACCCTCGTCCCCGCACGCTGGACGACGTGTTCCCACACCTTCCAGGTCGGCCCGATCAACACGGACGGCAGCTTCTGACCCACCGGCCCCACCAGGCACGCCGAAGGGGCGGCACCCCCGCACAGGGTGCCGCCCCTTCTTCTTGGTGCGCTGGAGGCCGGAGGGCCTAGCAGCGGTCGCTGCCCTCCGGCTGGGTCGCGGCGCGGCCGGCCCCAAGGCGCTGGACTCCAGATATCTGCCTGTCAGCGTCTCTCGTTTCGATCAGTCTCAACGCTGCAGGCCCTCTACACTCGGTTTAACCCTCGCGTGCGTGGCCCGCGCCGTCGTCATCCTCCGTAACCGTGATCGTGACGGTTAGCAGCTTTGGAGGGTGCCGGTCTGCACGGTTTGCAGAACGGTCGAGGTTATATCCGTGGTGCCCTGCGGTGGGTCCGAGGAGTCGACCTCCCGCAGCCCAGCTCTGTCGCCGCCCACCTGCTTCTCCCACGCGACGTTTTGGGAGTCCAGGAATCTGACGAAAACCGTGCCGGTGAGGTTGTACCGCGATAGCTGTTGAACCTGCTCCCATCCACAGGGGGCGACCACGGGGAAGCGCATATACTCATGGATGTCTTTGAACACCATGACCAGGTTGGTGATCGTCTCCTTACTGAGGTTTTCGATGGTCAGTGACTGGTTGTCCATGAACTCGTAAGTCACAAGGGAAGCCTGAGATTTCCTGGCCGCTTCATCGGCTCGCCGCTGCACCGCTTTGGACCGACTGTCGGCGTTGTGGGCGATCAGGCCCGTGAAGATGGAGTTCCCGAGCGCGAGGACCGCCACGATCAAGCTTCCCCAAACCGTCCATGCTGAGAGATCCCGCCGCTTTCTGGGAGCCGGCTCCGTTGAGGCAGGGGATTCCGGTATGTCGGGGCCCATACCCTCAGGTCTACACCCCTGCTCCGCTCCCGGCTCGGCTGGATGCTCTACGCGGGTGACGGGAGCGGAGCCCGCTGAACGCTCCTACAGTCGATGCACCCTCTGGGCGGCCGTCTGTGCGGCGCGCGCACGGCCCGCTGCCCCGTCCAAGCAGCGGGCCTCGGCATCCCAGCGACGCAAAGGGTGGGCTCCAGTGCTCACCCCTGCCGTGCCGCACTGGTGCCAACAAGCGGGTTACGCGGACTCGGTTCCGCCAGGGGCGCGCCCGGTACGCGCCCTCGGCGGCTGCCACGGCGCGTGACGGGGCCCAGCCGCGCCGGGAGGGCACAACGGCTCCACGCGCGTTCAGCGGCAACCAACGCCAACAAACGCCGTTTTGCCTGTTCAGCGACATAGCTTGACAGCCTCCGCAGATCATGCACGAAGGGGCGGCACCCCCGCACAGGGTGCCGCCCCTTCTTCTCGTGCGCCGGAGCCGCCGCCGATCGGTCTGAGGGTCGGGGACCGACGACGGCTCCGGGGTCCGGGCGGGCGGCGGTGCTGCCGCCCTCGGCTCAGCGGTGGTCGCTGCCCGCCGACTGGGTGGCCGCGCGGCCCGCCTCCAGGCGGGCGACCGGGATGCGGAACGGGGAGCAGGAGACGTAGTCCAGACCCACCTCGTGGAAGAAGTGGACCGACTCGGGGTCGCCGCCGTGCTCGCCGCAGACGCCGAGCTTCAGGTCGGGACGGGTCTCGCGGCCCGCCTTCGCCGCCGCCTTCACCAGGGAGCCGACGCCGTCCCTGTCGATCGTCTCGAACGGGGAGACTCCGAAGATGCCCTTCTCCAGGTAGGCCGTGAAGAAGGAGGCCTCGACGTCGTCACGGCTGAAGCCCCACACCGTCTGGGTCAGGTCGTTGGTGCCGAAGGAGAAGAACTCCGCCGCCTCGGCGATCTGGCCCGCGGTCAGCGCCGCGCGCGGCAGCTCGATCATCGTGCCGATCGCCAGCTTCAGCTCCGTGCCGGTGGCCGCCTGGACCTCGGCGATGACCTGGTCGGCCTCCTCGCGGACGATCTCCAGCTCCTGGACGGTGCCGACGAGCGGGATCATGATCTCGGCGCGCGGGTCGCCCTTGGCGTTCTTGCGCTCGGCCGCGGCCTCGGCGATGGCGCGGACCTGCATGGTGAACAGACCGGGGATGGCCAGGCCGAGGCGCACGCCGCGCAGGCCCAGCATCGGGTTCTGCTCGTGCAGCCGGTGCACCGCCTGCAGCAGGCGCAGGTCGTTCTCGTGCGGCTCCTGGCGGGACTCGGCGAGCGCCACGCGGACGGAGAGTTCCGTGATGTCGGGCAGGAACTCGTGCAGCGGCGGGTCCAGGAGGCGGACGGTGACCGGCAGGCCGTCCATCGCCTCGAAGAGTTCGACGAAGTCCTTCTTCTGCAGCGGAAGAAGCTGCTTGAGGGACTCCTCGCGCTCCGTCTCGGTGTCGGCGAGGATCAGGCGCTCCACCAGCTCACGGCGGTCGCCGAGGAACATGTGCTCGGTGCGGCACAGACCGATGCCCTGGGCGCCGAAGCGGCGGGCGCGCAGCGCGTCCTCGGCGTTGTCCGCGTTGGCGCGCACCCTGAGGCGGCGCTTGCGGTCGGCGAAGGCCATCATGCGGTGCACGGCCTCGACCAGCTCGTCCGCGTCGTCGGCGCCCGGGTGCATCCGGCCCTCGAAGTACTCCACGACCGGGGAGGGGACCACCGGGACCTCGCCCAGGTAGACCTTGCCACTGGAGCCGTCGATGGAGATCAGGTCGCCTTCCTCCACCACGTGGCCGCCGGGGACCGTCATACGGCGGCGCTTGGTGTCGACCTCCAGCTCCTCGGCGCCGCAGACACAGGTCTTGCCCATGCCGCGCGCGACGACCGCCGCGTGGGAGGTCTTGCCGCCGCGCGAGGTCAGGATGCCCTCGGCCGCGATCATGCCGTCCAGGTCGTCGGGGTTGGTCTCGCGGCGGACCAGGATGACCTTCTCGCCCGAGCGGGACCACTTGACGGCGGTGTACGAGTCGAAGACCGCCTTGCCGACCGCGGCGCCCGGCGAGGCCGCGATGCCCCGGCCGACCTGCTCGGCCTTGGCGTGCTCGTCGAAGCGCGGGAACATCAACTGCGCCAGCTGGGCGCCGGTGACGCGCTGGAGGGCCTCCGTCTCGTCGATCAGGCCCTGGTCGACGAGCTGGGTGGCGATGCGGAAGGCGGCACCGGCGGTGCGCTTGCCGACGCGGGTCTGCAGCATCCACAGCTGGCCGCGCTCGATCGTGAACTCGATGTCGCAGAGATCCTTGTAGTGGTTCTCCAGCGTCTCCATGATCTGCATCAGCTGGTCGTACGACTTCTTGTCGATCGACTCCAGCTCCGCGAGCGGGACCGTGTTGCGGATGCCCGCCACCACGTCCTCGCCCTGGGCGTTCTGCAGGTAGTCGCCGTAGACGCCCTGGTGGCCGGAGGCGGGGTCGCGGGTGAAGGCGACACCCGTGCCGGAGTCCGGGCCGAGGTTGCCGAAGACCATGGAGCAGATGTTCACCGCGGTGCCCAGGTCACCGGGGATGCGCTCCTGACGGCGGTAGAGCTTGGCGCGGTCGCCGTTCCAGGAGTCGAAGACCGCCTTGATGGCGAGGTCCATCTGCTCGCGCGGGTCCTGCGGGAAGTCCCGGCCGGCCTCCGCCTTGACGATCTTCTTGAACTTGGTGACCAGCTTCTTCAGGTCGGCCGCTTCGAGGTCGGTGTCGACGGTGACCTTCTTGGCCGCCTTGGCCGCGTCGAGGGCCTCCTCGAACAGCTCGCCGTCGACGCCGAGGACGGTCTTGCCGAACATCTGGATGAGGCGGCGGTAGGAGTCCCAGGCGAACCGGTCGTCGCCGGCCTGCTTGGCCAGGCCCTGCACCGACTTGTCGGAGAGGCCGATGTTCAGGACGGTGTCCATCATGCCGGGCATGGAGAACTTGGCACCGGAGCGGACGGAGACCAGCAGCGGGTTGTCGGCCTGGCCGAGCTTCTTGCCCATGGTCTGCTCGAGGGAGTCGAGGTGCGCACTCACCTCGTCACGCAGTGCCACCGGCTCCTCGCCGCTCTCCAGGTAGACCTTGCAGGCCTCCGTGGTGATGGTGAAGCCGGGAGGGACCGGCAGACCGAGGTTGGTCATCTCGGCGAGGTTGGCACCCTTGCCGCCCAGGAGGTCCTTGAGGTCCTTGTTGCCCTCGGTGAAGTCGTAAACGAACTTCGCTACGTGGGGTTCTTTGTTTTCCGACACGGGTCTCGACTCCTTGAGGCCGCGGTGGCTGCCCTGACGGCGAGGAACATACCCAGATCGAAGGCTTCTGGGTACGTCCACTCGTGCGTCATGAGCCTGTAACCGGTCGTCCGCCAGCGGATCGAAAGTCAAAGCTTGGCAACTATTGCCCGCGATATGTGTTCACTTCTTGAACGCAACAGTGCCCACAGGTGGGGTTTTCTGCTCAGATGAGCGGCTCTCGGCACGTCTGATTTCGATCGATGAACGATCAAAGGGTGGCACTGAGTGCCAGCCCTTGGAGAAGTGCAGTCGCCCAAGATCCGCTCATCTGAGCGCAACCCTTATCAAGGGTGGCGAGAATCACGCTGCCACAGGCGACCGGATTTCACCATGCGGACGGGTTCCGAGACCGGAAACGGGCGGAAACACACCTGTCACAGGGCTGCTCACCACGGGCCGGCCACCGCACCGGGCTGCTCACGGCACCAAGCCGCTCGCCGCCTCCCGGGCCGGTCACCGCTCCCCGAGCCCACCGCCGCGGGCCGGTCAACCACTCCCCGGACCAGTCGCCGCCGCCGGGCCGGTCACCACCCCCGGGCCAATCACCGCTCCCCGGGCCGGTCACACGCCCAGCGCGGTGAGCCGCTCCTCCACCCGCTCAGGTGCGTACAGGTGCTCCACGACCAGCGCACCCGCACCCATCAGCCCCGCCCGCTCCCCCAGCCTCGAGGTCACGACGTCCAGGTGGGCCGTGGAGCGGGGCAGCGCCCGCTGGTAGAGCAGCTCCCGGACGCCGGTGAGGAAGGGCGTTCCGGCCAGATCGCCCGCGATCATCAGCACGCCGGGGTTGAGCAGGGTCACGACCGTCGCCAGCACGTCGCCGACCCTGCGTCCGGCCTCCCGGGCCAGCGCCGCCGCCTCCGGATGCCCTGCGGTCAGCAGGTCCCGCACGTCCGAACCGGAGGCGGCCGGCACACCGGTCTCCGCCAGCCGCCGGGCCACGGCGCCACCACTGGCGACGGCGGCGAGACAGCCGTACGACCCGCACCGGCACAGCGCGTCCGCGCCCACCCGGATGTGCCCGATGTCGCCCGCGCCGCCGTCGATGCCCCGGTAGACGGAGCCTCCGACCACGACCCCGGCGCCGATGCCCGTGGACACCTTGACCAGGACGAAGGCCGAGCAGTCGGGGTATCCGGCGCGCTGTTCGCCGTAGGCCATGAGGTTGGCATCGTTGTCGACCAGAACCGGGACCGCGGGGGCGCCGGTGTGCTCGGTGAGGGCGCGCGAGAGGCGGCCCCTTATGTCGTAGCCGTCCCAGCCCGGCATGATCGGCGGCTGGACCACCCGGCCCGTCTCGCTGTCGACCGGCCCCGGCACGGCGAGCCCGATCCCGCAGACCTCCTGGGCCCGGTGCCCGACCTTGGTCAGCAACTCGGCGAACCAGTGGCCCAGTTCGGCGAGGACCGGCTCCGGCCCCTCCTCGACGACGAGGGTCCCCGAGTGCTCGGCGAGGATCTCGCCGGTCAGGGTCAGCACGGCCGCCCGGGCGTGCCGGGTGTCCAGGTCCGCGGCGAGGACCACGGCGTGGGAGTCGTCGAACTCCAGGGTGATGGCGGGACGTCCGCCGAGCGGGGAGCCGACCGGGCCGCCGGCACCCTCGCGCAGCCAGCCGGCCCGGAAGAGCCGGTCGAGGCGCTGGCCGACGGTGGCCCGGGACAGTCCCGTGGCCTGCTGGAGCGCGCCGCGCGTGACGGCTCGTCCGCTGCGCACGAGTTCGAGCAGATCGCCGGCGCTCGCCTGGCTTCCACTCCGTCCGGTTCTGCCGGGCCGTCCAGTCATGCGCACCCCCTTGTGTTTCCCAAGCATGCATTACATATTGGGTTTTGCGTGTTAAATAGACGTAACCCTACGGTGGCCGCAACCAAACCCGGTCGGCCGGACGTCTTCGGGGAGCCCCGAGTGGATCGCACTGCCCAGCTCACTGCCCGTCTCCCGGAACGCGAGATCGCATACGATCCGCCGACGCGGCTGCTGTCGCTGCACGTCAGGGCCGCACAGGTGCTCGACGCCAACTGGACGGGCAGCTCGACGGTCCCCTCCCGGAGCCTGTATCCGCACCAGTGGTCCTGGGACTCGGCGTTCGTCGCGATCGGCCTCAGGCACGTCTCGCCGCTGCGCGCGCAGACGGAGCTGGAGACGCTGCTGGCGGCCCAGTGGGGCGACGGGCGCGTCCCGCACATCGTCTTCAACCCCTCCGTACCGCTCGACGCGTACTTCCCGAGCCCCGACTTCTGGCGCTCCTCGACCGCCGGGCACGCAGCGGGCGCCCCGCGCACCGTACAGACGTCGGGCATCGTGCAGCCACCGGTGCACGCCCTGGCCGCCTGGCTGGTGCACTGCGCCGACCCGGGGCTGTCGCGGGCCCGCGGCTTCCTCGCCGGGGTGTATCCGCGGCTGGCCGCCTGGCACCGGTATCTGCTGCACCGCCGGGATCTGGGCGGGGGCGGCCTGGTGTCCGTCGTGCACCCCTGGGAGCAGGGCATGGACAACAGCCCCTGCTGGGACGCCCCGCTCTCCCGCGTCACGCCCGCCCCGGCCCGCTCCTTCCGCCGCGCCGACCTGGACCACGGCGCCCCCGAGGACCGGCCGACGGACCTGGACTACGGGCGGTACGTGCGGCTGGCCGCGGACTACCGGGACCGCGAGTACTGGGACCACGAGTACCGGGATGGGCCGGGCGGGAAAAGCGGGCATGGGCCGGGCGGGGGACACGGGGCCGGGCCGAGTGGGGAACACGCGGCCGGGGATGCCGAGTTCGCCGTCGAGGACCCGGCGTTCAACGCCCTGCTGATCGCGTCCGAGCATGCGCTGGCGCGGATCGCCGCGGAGCTGGGCGCGGCCGGTACCGCCCGCCACGCGCGCGCCGAGCGGCTGACGGCGGCTCTGGTGGAGCGGCTGTGGGACCCGGCGAGCGGGATGTTCCTGTGCCGGGACCTGCGCGGCGCCGCCCTGATCCCCGAGCGGAGCGTCTCCGGCCTCGTCCCGCTGCTGCTGCCGGGGCTGCCCCGCCGCGTTGCCGTCGCCCTCGTCCGCACGCTGTGCGGCCCGCACTTCGGGCTGGGCGGCAGCACGGCGCTGGTCCCGAGCTACGACCTCCTCGGCGAGGCCTTCGACCCGCACCGGTACTGGCGGGGCCCCGCCTGGTTCAACACGAGCTGGCTGCTGGAGCGGGGACTGCGCGCCCACGGTGAGCGCGAGCGGGCCGACGCGCTGCGGGAGGCGGTGCTGCGGCTGGCCGAGGCCGCCGACTTCGCCGAGTACGTCGATCCCCGCACCGGGGAGGCCTGCGGCGCGACCGGCTTCGGCTGGACGGCCGCGCTCGCGCTGGATCTGCTGCATGAGCGCCCCGGACACACCGTGTCCCCCACGGCCACGGGCGCGTTCGACACGAGGGACAAGGGAGGGGACCGGGAATGACGGACCGGCATCACCTGCTCGTGCACGGGGCGACGTTCGCCGCCGTGGGCGACCGGGGCGACATCAGCGGGGTGCGGGGCAACGGCTCCCCGGACGGATTATTCGTACGCGACGCCCGGCATCTCAGCCGCTGGCAGCTCACCGTCGACGGCGCGGTGCCCGAGGTGCTCTCCCCGGTCACGGACGGCGACGCGGCCCGCTGCGTGCTGGTGCCGCGCGGCGGCCGGCAGGAGCCGCCCGCCCACACCGTCTTCCGGGAACAGGCCGTCGGCGACAGCTCGTTCGTCGAGTCCCTGCGCGTGTCCAGCAACCGCCCGGTGCCCACCACCGTCCGTCTCGCCATCACCGCCGACGCCGACTTCACCGACCAGTTCGAACTCCGCTCCGACCACCGCACCTACGTCAAGGCGGGCGCCGTGCGCTCCCGCCAGGTCCTGGACGACGGCATCGAGTTCGTCTACCGGCGGGCCGAATGGCGCTCCTGTACGACCATCACGGCCGACCCCGCCCCGAGCACCGTCGAGGAGACCGGCACCGGCGCACGCCGCCTGGTGTGGACCCTGGACCTGGAACCCCATGGCACGACCGAGCTGACGCTGCGCGTGATGGCCCGCCCGCACGGCGACAAACGCGCCCTGCGCGTCCCGCGCTCGCCCTCCTCCGTGAACGAGCAGCTCCTCGACCTGGAAGGCAGGTTCGTGGAGGGGGTGGCCTTCCCGACCGGCTGGCCGGAGCTGGCGGCCGCCTGCGCCCGCGGGCTGGCCGACCTGGCCGCGCTGCAGGTGACGGCGACCGGACCGGACGGCGAGGAGCTGCGCGTACCGGCCGCGGGCGCCCCCTGGTTCCTCACCCTGCTCGGCCGGGACGCCCTGCTCACCGCCCTGTTCGCGCTGCCGTACCGCCCTCAGCTGGCCGCGGCGACCCTCCCGGCGCTGGCCGCGACCCAGGCGACCCGCACGGGGGTGTCCTCCGTCGCCCAGCCCGGCAAGATCGTGCACGAGGTGCGCCACGGCGAGCTGGCGCACTTCGGCCAGGTTCCGTTCGGGCGGTACTACGGCTCGGTCGACGCGACCCCGCTGTTCCTGATCCTGCTCGGCGCGTACGTCGAACTGACCGGCGACGCCGGCCTCGCCCGCCGGCTGGAACCGCACGCCCGCGCGGCGATCGGCTGGATGCTGGACCACGGCGGGCTGACCACGCGCGGGTATCTCGTCTACCGCGCCGACGAGGGCGGCCTCGCCAACCAGAACTGGAAGGACTCCCCCGGCGCCATCTGCTGGTCCGACGGCACCCGGCCCACCGGCGCGGTGATGGCGGCGGGCGCCCAGGGCTATGCGTACGACGCGCTGCGCCGCACGGCGTGGGTGGCGCGCACGGCGTGGGCCGACGAGACGTACGCCGCCCTGCTGGAACAGGCGGCGGCCGACCTGCGCGACCGCTTCCAGCGGGACTTCTGGATGCGGGAGCACTCCTTCCCGGCGCTCGCACTGGACGGGGAGGGCAACCAGGTCGACGCCCTGGCGTCCGACGCCGGGCACCTGCTGTGGTCGGGACTGCTGGACAAGGAGTACGGGGAGGTGGTCGGCCGGCGGCTGCTGGACCCGGACTTCTTCTCCGGCTGGGGCGTACGCACCCTGGCGTCCGGCCAGCCGGCGTACCACCCGCTCTCCTACCACCGCGGCTCGCTCTGGCCGCACGACAACGCGCTGATCACCCTGGGCCTGGCCCGCTACGGCCTGCACGACGAGGCCCGCACGGTGGCGCACGCCCTGGTCGACGCGGCCACGGCGGCCGGCCACCGGCTGCCGGAGGTGCTGGCGGGCTACGGCCGTGACACGCATCCCGAGCCGGTTCCCTGCCCGCACGCGTGCGTCCGCGAATCGCGGTCGGCGGCGGCGCCGCTGGCGTTGCTGACAGCAGTTGGCGGCGCGTAGCGGTTGCGCACGGTCGGGATGCCGCCGCCGGGGCCCCGCGTCCCCGCGGGGCCCGGTTGTTTGCCCGGTGTTTGCCAGGGGCCCTGAACAGGGGCGAGGGAGCGGCCGTACGAAGATGGTGGCGGGCCGGGCGGGCTCGTCATGGCTTTCGCACGGAAGGACCTCCGGTTGCCTCAGCACACGAGCACGCGACAGTCACCGGCCACGGCCGGGGTGACCGAGGATCTCCCGGAGAAAACCGAGGCGGCGGCGGGTCCCGTGGAGCCCGCGGCCGCAGCGCAGCACGGCGGGCCTGCCGCCGAGGAGGTGGTCGAGACCGTCACCGAGGAGGAGCAGGCCGCGGCCGACGCCAAGGAGGCGGCTGCGGCCGACGCCAAGGAGGCGGCTGCGGCCGACGCCAAGGAGGCGACTGCGACCGGAACCGAGGCGGAGGCTGCAACCGGACCCAAGGAGAAGGAGGCGGCGGCCGAACCCGGCGAAGCCGCCACACCTGCTGCCGACGAAGCAACCGCGCCCGCTGCCGACGAAGCCGCCACACCCGGTGCGGACGAAGCCACCACACCCGCTGCCGACAAAGCCCTCATACCCGCCGCACCCGGTGCGGACGAAGGCGCCGCATCCGGTGCCGACGAAGCCACCGCGCCCGCCGTCTCCCGCCCCGCCCGGCGTGGTTGGACCCCCTGGACCTCCTGGTCCGTGTGGATCCGCCGTCGGCGGCAGGCGCACCCGGCCGTCGCCCGAACCCTCTCCGTCACCGTCACCGTGCTCGCCGCCGCCCTGGTCGTCGCCGCGCTCGTGCTGCCCAACACGGTCGTCGGGCTGGGGCCGTCGAAGTTCATGCGGATACCCGCGGAGGCGGTCATCGGGGCTGCCGTGATGCTCGCGCTGCCGCGCCGGCCCCGGATCGTGCTGGCTGCCGTGTCCGGGGTCGCACTGGCCGCGCTCACCGTGCTGAACCTGCTCGACATGGGCTTCAACCAGTATCTCGGCCGCGGCTTCAACCCCGTCCTCGACTGGAGCCTGCTCGGCGACGCCCAGTCGTATCTGGAGGACTCGCTGGGCCGCACCACCACCCTCGCCGTGACGGCCGGCCTGATCGCCCTCGTCCTGCTGCTGTTCGTGCTGCTGGCACTGTCGACCGTCCGGCTGAGCAACCTGCTCGCCCGGCACTCCGGCACCGCGACCAGGGGCACCCTGATCGCCGGCGTCGTCTGGATCACGTGCTCCTCGCTCGGCCTGCAGGTCTCCGGCGTCCCGATCGCCGCGGACCGCACCGCCACCGCGCTGAAGTGGCAGGTCCGGCAGGCGCGGAACACCCTGCGGGACGAGGCGGAGTTCCAGAAGGTGGCCAAGGTCGACGCCTTCGGGAACACCCCGCCCGCCCAGCTGGTCCCGGATCTGCGCGGCAAGGACATGATCTTCACGTTCATCGAGAGCTACGGCCGCAGCGCGATCGAGGACCCGATCATGGCGCCCGGCGTCGACAGCACCCTGGCCGCCCGCACCCAGGCCCTGGCCAAGGCGGGCTTCCACGCCAAGAGCGGCTGGCTGACGTCGGCGACCTACGGCGGCAGCAGCTGGCTCGGCCACTCCACCACGATGTCGGGTCTGTGGATCAGCAACCAGCAGCGCTACCGCACCGTCATGGCGAGCGACCACATGAGCCTGACCGACGCTTTCAAGAAGACCGGGGCCTTCGACACCGTCGGCGTCATGCCGGGCGTGCAGAAGGGGTGGCCGGAGCAGAAGTGGTACGGCCTCGACAAGGTCTACAACGCTTTCCAACTCGGCTACAAGGGCCCGAAGTTCAGCTGGTCGACCATGCCGGACCAGTACGCGCTGCAGCAGTACCAGGACCGGGTGCACAGCAAGAAGCCCGCCGACGGCAAGGCGCGGATGTCGCTGCTCATCCTCACCTCCAGCCATCAGCCCTGGGCGCCGATCCCGAAGATGGTCGGCTGGGACCAGCTGGGCGACGGCTCGATCTTCAAGGGCATCCAGGCGGCGGGCAACAAGCCGGCCGACGTCATCGCCGACACCACCAAGTCCCGCCAGGAGTACGGCAAGTCGATCCAGTACTCGGTGACCGCCCTCACCCAGTGGCTGACGCGCTACGGGAGCGACAACACGGTCCTGGTGTTCCTCGGCGACCACCAGCCGATCGCCCGCGTCAGCGGGAACCACGCCAGCCGTGACGTGCCGGTCTCGATCGTGGCCAAGGACCCGAAGGTTCTCGACAAGATCGCTGCCTGGGGGTGGACGGACGGACTGCGTCCGGCCCACAACGCCCCGGTCTGGAAGATGAGCGCGTTCCGCGACCGCTTCCTGACGGCCTACGGCTCGACCCCCCACCCGAAGAAGGGCTGACGACCGAAGTCACCTGCCACCCCTCTTCATCCGACCAAGCCACCTGCCCGCCACCCTCAGCCGACCGAGCCACCCGCCAGGCACCTCTCCAGCCGACCGAGTCAGCTGCCCGCCCTGCTTCCATCCCACCGAGTCGCCTGCCGGGCACCCCCATCCCACTGAGTCGCATGGTGGGGCTCTCTCATCCCACTGAGTCGCGTGGTGGGGCCCTCTCATCCCACTGAGTCGCGTGGTGGGGCCCTCTCATCCGACCGAGTCGCGTGGTGGGCACCTTCCCATCCCACCGAGTCGGGTGGTGGGCACCCTCCCATCCCACCGAGTCGGGTGGTGGGTGGGCGAGGACGGGGTCCGGGGCGGAGCCCCGCGGCGGTCGCCTCCTGGCCGACCGAGTCGGGGGGGCGGGTGGGCGAGGACGGGGTCCAGGGGCGGAGCCCCGGGCAGCGAGGTCCGGGGCAGAGCCCCTGGCGGGGTCCGGGGCGGAGCCCCGAAGACGGTCAGCCGCCCGACGTGTCGAGTTCCGCGTCCTCGCCGACGCCCGCGCAGTCGTACGGGTCCTTCAGCCAACCGTCCGGCAGCACCACCCGATTGTTGCCGGACGTCCGACCGCGAGGCCCGTCCGCGCCGACGGGCCAGTCCTGGTCGAGGTCCAGCTCGTCGAGCCCCGCCCGCAACTCCTCCAGCGAGGAGGTGATCGCAAGCCGCTTGCGCATCTCGGAGCCGACCGCAAAGCCCTTCAGGTACCAGGCGACGTGCTTGCGGAAGTCGATGACGCCCCGCGACTCGTCGCCGATCCACTCACCGAGGAGGGTGGCGTGGCGGACCATGACGTCGGCCACTTCACGCAGAGTCGGCCGCGCACTGCACCCGTCGGTGCCTGCGCCGGCGGCACCCGCTTCCGTACGCCCCTCGAAGGCCGCCACCAGATCCGCGAACAGCCACGGCCGGCCCAGGCAGCCGCGGCCCACGACCACCCCGTCGCAGCCGGTCTCCCGCACCATCCGCAGCGCGTCCTCGGCCGACCAGATGTCGCCGTTGCCGAGGACGGGGATCTCCGGCACGTGCTCCTTGAGGCGGGCGATGGCGTCCCAGTCGGCGGTCCCGCCGTAGTGCTGGGCGGCCGTGCGGCCGTGCAGCGCGATCGCCGTGACGCCCTCCTCGACGGCGATACGGCCGGCGTCCAGGTAGGTGATGTGGTCGTCGTCGATGCCCTTGCGCATCTTCATCGTCACCGGGAGGTCTCCGGCGCCGGAGACCGCCTCGCGCAGGATCGCGCGCAGCAGGTTCCGCTTGTAGGGGAGGGCCGAGCCGCCGCCCTTCCGCGTGACCTTGGGGACGGGGCAGCCGAAGTTCAGGTCGATGTGGTCGGCCAGGTCCTCCTCCGCGATCATGCGGACGGCCTTGCCGACGGTCGCCGGGTCGACGCCGTACAGCTGGATCGAGCGCGGCTTCTCGGTCGCGTCGAAGTGGATCAGCTGCATGGTCTTCTCGTTGCGCTCGACCAGCGCCCGGGTCGTGATCATCTCGCTGACGAACAGGCCCTTGCCACCGCTGAACTCCCGGCACAGGGTGCGGAAGGGTGCGTTGGTGATCCCCGCCATGGGTGCGAGCACGACGGGCGGTACGACGGCGTGCGGGCCGATGGAGAGCGGGTGGGTCATCAGACGGCTCCGGGACGGATGTACGACGGGAGGCAAGGAACCATTGTCCCTCACCCGTCCGGCAGCTCCGCCGGCCGCTCCGGCCGCTCCTCGCCGTCCTCGTCGGCGGGGTGTGGGCGATGACCCGGCGGGCCGGTGCCTGCGGGGCCGGCCACATGGTGCGGCGCTCCGGGCGGCTCAGGCCGGCCACCGGGTGGAGGCAGCGCTTGACGTGCGCAGACGCCGGCGCGACGTCGTGCCGCTCCCGCAGCCCGCGTAACTCCTCGAAGGCCTGAGCGCCGGCCGTGCAGGCGGCCGGGCAGGCGTGGCTCGGGGCAATGGGCTTGCGGTTGCCGTGACCATGTAATAGTCATTAGTTAGACGCACTATCGAAATCGCCATAGGATGGTACGCATGCCCGAGCTGAGCCACCGCAGACGCATGCTCGTGCTCGCGATCTGCTGCATGAGCCTGCTCATCGTGAGCCTCGACAACACCGTGCTGAACGTCGCGCTGCCCTCGATGCAGCGCGAGCTGCACGCCGTCACCTCCGGCCTGCAGTGGACGATCGACGCGTACACGCTGGTACTGGCCTCGCTGCTGATGCTGGCGGGCTCGACTGCCGACCGCATCGGCCGCAAGCGGGTCTTCATGGCCGGTCTGGTCGTCTTCTCGATCGGTTCGCTGCTGTGCTCGCTCGCGCCCAGCCTCGATCTGCTGATCGTCTTCCGCATGGTCCAGGCGGTCGGCGGCTCGATGCTCAACCCGGTCGCCATGTCGATCATCACCAACACCTTCACCGCCCCGCGTGAGCGTGCCCGCGCGATCGGCGTGTGGGGCGCTGTGGTCGGCATCTCCATGGCGGCCGGCCCGCTGGTCGGCGGCCTGCTCGTGGAGTCGGTCGGCTGGCGTTCGATCTTCTGGCTCAACCTCCCGGTCGGCCTCGCGGCCCTGCTGCTCACCCTGCGCTTCGTCCCCGAGTCCCGTGCGCCCAAGGCCCGCCGCCCCGACCCGGTGGGCCAGGTGCTGGTGATCGCCCTGTTCGGCTCGCTGACGTACGCGATCATCCAGGCGCCGGGCTCGGCGCCCGGTGCGGTTCTCCCCTTCGGCGCGGTGGCGTGCGCCGCCCTGCTGGGGCTGCTGTGGTACGAGCCCCGGCGCGACGAACCCCTCGTCGACCTGCGCTTCTTCCGGTCCGCGCCGTTCAGTGGCGCGACCGTGATAGCGATCAGCGCGTTCGCGGCGCTGGGCGGCTTCCTGTTCGTGTCCACGCTGTACCTGCAGAACGTGCGCGGCCTGGACGCCCGGCACGCGGGCCTGTGGATGCTGCCGATGGCCGCACCGACGTTCCTGTGCGCCCCGCTGTCCGGGCGGCTGGTGGGGAGCCGGGGGCCGCGGCTGCCGCTGCTGGTGGCCGGCACCGCGATGACCGCGAGCGGGGTGCTGTTCGCGGCCTTCGAGGCGGAGACGTCGAACGTCACGCTGTTCGCGGGCTACGTGCTGTTCGGCATCGGCTTCGGGTTCGTGAACGCGCCGATCACCAACACGGCGGTGTCCGGGATGCCGAGGGCCCAGGCCGGGGTCGCGGCCGCCGTCGCCTCCACCAGCAGGCAGCTGGGCCAGACGCTGGGCGTGGCGGTCGTGGGTGCCGTACTCGCCTCCGGGGTGGGCTCGTCGTCGTACCGGGACGCGTTCGTGTCGGCCGCCCGGCCCGGATGGTGGATCCTCACGGGGTGCGGGCTGGCCGTGCTGGTCGTCGGGACGGTCACCAGCGGACGGTGGGCCCGGCGGACCGCCGAGCGTACGGCCGAGAACCTGTCGTCACCCGAGGTGCGGGAGGTCGTGGCGGCCTCCTAGCGCGCCCGGCCGCGGGAGCCGTCCTCGCGGCCGGGACGAGTCCCTTCCCGCGGCTCCGCGCACCGGGGTGCTGGGACCGATCATCGGACGGCGAACCGGCCACGCGTACGTATACCCCCAGAAACGTTCTGGACCGGGACGATGGTTCCA
>NZ_JBFAET010000076.1:0-40411 GCF_040642095.1 Streptomyces sp. NPDC020362 | reverse complement strand
AGTCGCCGCTGCTGCGGCGACTCCGCCGCTTCTACTTCTTCTTCGCGCCGCGCTTCTCGCGCACCCGCACCGAGATGTGGATCGGGGTGCCCTCGAAGCCGAACTCCTCGCGCAGGCGGCGCTCGATGAAGCGCCGGTAGCCCGCCTCGATGAAGCCGGAGGCGAAGAGGACGAACCGCGGGGGCTTGGTGCCGGCCTGGGTGCCGAAGAGGATGCGCGGCTGCTTGCCGCCCCGCACCGGGTGGGGGTGCGCGGAGACCAGCTCGCCGAGGAAGGCGTTCAGGCGGCCCGTGGGGACGCGCGTCTCCCAGCCCGCCAGTGCCGTCTCGATGGCCGGGACCAGCTTCTCCATGTGCCGGCCGGTGCGGGCCGAGACATTGACGCGGGGCGCCCAGACGACCTGGGCCAGCTCGGTCTCGATCTCCCGCTCCAGGTAGTAGCGGCGCTCCTCGTCGAGGGTGTCCCACTTGTTGTAGGCGATGACCATCGCGCGGCCGGCCTCGACGGTCATGGTGATGATCCGCTGGTCCTGGACGGAGATGTTCTCGGAGGCGTCGATCAGGATGACCGCGACCTCGGCCTTCTCCACGGCCGCAGCGGTGCGCAGGGAGGCGTAGTAGTCGGCGCCCTGCTGGAGGTGGACGCGCTTGCGGATACCGGCGGTGTCGACGAACTTCCACGTCACGCCGCCCAGTTCGATCAGCTCGTCGACCGGGTCGCGGGTGGTGCCCGCCAGCTCGTTGACGACGACGCGCTCCTCGCCGGCCACCTTGTTCAGCAGCGAGGACTTGCCGACGTTCGGGCGGCCGATCAGCGCGATGCGGCGGGGGCCGCCGCCCCCGGCGCCGCCGAAGGTCTGCTCGGGCGCGTTCGGCAGTACTTCCAGGACGGCGTCGAGCATGTCGCCGGTGCCACGGCCGTGCAGGGCCGAGACCGGGTGGGGCTCGCCGAGGCCCAGGGACCACAGGTAGGCGGCGTCGGCCTCGCCGCTCGGGCCGTCGACCTTGTTGGCGGCCAGCACCACGGGCTTGCCGGCCTTGCGCAGCAGCCGTACGACCGCCTCGTCGGTGTCGGTGGCGCCGACCTTGGCGTCCACGACGAAGACGACCGCGTCGGCCGCCTCGATCGCGTACTCGGCCTGAGCGGCCACGGAGGCGTCGATGCCGAGGACGTCCTGCTCCCAGCCGCCGGTGTCGACGACCTTGAAGCGGCGGCCCGCCCACTCGGCCTCGTAGGTGACGCGGTCGCGGGTGACGCCGGGCTTGTCCTCCACAACGGCCTCGCGACGGCCGATGATGCGGTTCACCAGGGTCGACTTGCCGACATTGGGGCGGCCGACGACGGCGAGCACGGGCAGCGGGCCGTGGCCCGCCGCCTCGATGGCACCCTCGACGTCCTCGATGTCGAAGCCCTCTTCGGCGGCGAGCTCCATGAACTCCGCGTACTCGGCGTCGCCGAGCGCCCCGTGCTCGTACTCGTGCTCGGCCGAGCCGTCGGGCTGGATGTGGTCGTTCATGAAGTCCGTACCTCGTCGTTCATCGTGGTGATCGGTGGAGCGGCCCGTCATGGGCTGATCCACTACTCAAGTGTCGCCTAGCGCCCGGTCAGGCGCCTGGCGTTTTCCAGGTGGCTGGTGAGCTGCTTCTGGATGCGCTCGGTCGCCTCGTCCAGCGCCCTGCGCGTGCGCCGCCCGCTGCCGTCGCCCGCCTCGAAGGGGTCTCCGAAGACGACGTCGACGCGGGAGCGCAGCGGGGGCAGCGCCTTTATCAACCGTCCCGGCCTCTCGGAGCTTCCCAGCACGGCCACGGGCACGATCGGCGCCCCGCTGCGGACCGCGAAGTAGGCGAGCCCGGCCCGCAGGGAGGCGAAGTCGCCCTCGCCCCGGGTGCCCTCCGGGAAGATGCCGAGCACTCCCCCGTCGTTCAGCACGCCGAGCGCCTCGGTGATCGCCGCGCGGTCGGCGGACATGCGGTCCACCTTCAGCTGGCCGATGCCGGTCAGGAACGAGCCCAGCGGGCCGACGAACGCCTCCTTCTTGATCAGGAAGTGTGTCGGCCGGGGCGACACGCCCATGACCATCGGGCCGTCGATGTTGTGGGAGTGGTTCACGGCGAGGATCGCAGGGCCGGTCGCGGGCAGCTTCCAGGCGCCGAGCACCCGCGGCTTCCACAGCCCGTACATCAGGCCGACGCCGATGCGCCGCCCGACCTCGGCGCCCCGCTCGGACGGAAGGCTCACTTCCCCGCCCGCTTCTCCTCGACCAGGGTGACGACGCACTCGATGACCTGGGCGAGGGTGAGGTCGCTGGTGTCCACCTCGACCGCGTCGCCGGCCTTGGCGAGCGGGGAGGTCTTGCGGCTGGAGTCCGCCGCGTCCCGCTTGATGAGGGCCTCACGGGTGGCGGCGAGGTCCGCCCCCTTGAGCTCGGCGCTGCGGCGGGCCGCGCGGGCCTCCGGGGAGGCGGTGAGGAAGATCTTCAGGTCGGCGTCCGGGAGCACGGTCGTGCCGATGTCCCGGCCCTCGACCACGATGCCCTGGTCCGCGCCGACGGCCAGCGAGCGCTGCAGTTCGGTGATCCGGGCACGCACCTCGGGCACCGCGCTGACCGCGCTGACCTTGGAGGTGACCTCCTGGGTACGGATCGGGCCGGCCACGTCGATGCCGTCGACCACGATGGTCGGGGCGGACGGGTCGGTGCCGGAGATGATCTCCGGCTTGCCCGCGACGGCCGCGATGGCGGTCGGGTCCTCCAGGTCGATGCCGTTGGTGACCATCCACCAGGTGATCGCCCGGTACTGGGCACCGGTGTCCAGGTAGCTCAGGCCGAGCTGCGCGGCCACGGCCTTCGACGTGCTCGACTTACCCGTGCCGGAGGGGCCGTCGATCGCGACGATCACGGACTTGACGGTCGGGGCGGCGCCGTTTTCCACGGGTGGGCACCTTCCTGATGAAGCGTGGTGGGCGGGGTGCGGGACGCGAGGACGCCCCGCACAAGGTTACTGGGTGCGGCTCACTCGTCCGGACGCCCCGGGCGTACGGCCCGCCCCGACACCGCTTCCGACCCGTCCGGCGCCTGAGGAGGCGGCCCGGACAACCCGGCCCGCCCGCGGTCTGAGGACACAGCCCCGACAATCCAGCCCGTCCGGCGTCTGAGGACGAGGCCCGCAGGGCCGGTGCGGGGGTCCGGGGGCGGCAGCCCCCCCGGGAACCGTCCACAACGGCGCCGGACGCCCTACTGCCGCAGGGCCCAGCCCCGCTCCCGCAGCGCAGCACTCAGCACCGGCACCGCCTTCGGCTCCACCATCAACTGCACCAGACCGGCCTGCTGCCCCGTCGCGTGCTCGATGCGCACGTCCTCGATGTTGACCCCGGCCCGTCCGGCGTCCGCGAAGATCCGGGCCAGCTGTCCCGGCTGGTCGTCGATGAGGACCGCCACGACCTCGTAGACCCGCGGAGCGGACCCGTGCTTGCCGGGCACCCGCACCTGTCCCGCGTTCCCCCGGCGCAGCACGTCCTCGATGCCGGTGCCGCCCTCGCGCCGCTTGTCCTCGTCGGCGGACTGCAGGGCACGCAGGGCGCGCACGGTCTCGTCCAGGTCGGCGGAGACCTCCGTGAGGAGGTCGGCGACCGGGCCGGGGTTGGCGGAGAGGATGTCGATCCACATGCCCGGTTCGGAGGCGGCGATCCGGGTCACGTCCCGGATGCCCTGCCCGCACAGCCGTACGGCCGCCTCCTCGGCGTGTTCCAGACGGGCGGCGACCAGGCTGGAGATCAGGTGGGGCATGTGCGAGACGAGGGCCACGGCACGGTCGTGGGCGTCGGCGTCCATGACGACCGGCACGGCCCGGCAGTGCGAGACCAGCTCCAGGGCGAGGTTGAGCACCTCGGTGTCGGTGTCCCGGGTCGGCGTGAGCACCCAGGGGCGGCCCTCGAAGAGGTCGCGGGTGGCGGCCAGCGGGCCGGACTTCTCCCGGCCGGACATGGGGTGGGTGCCGATGTAGCAGGACAGGTCCAGGCCGCGGGCCTCCAGCTCGCGGCGCGGGCCGCCCTTGACGCTGGCCACGTCGACGTAGCCGCGGGCCACGCCCCGGGTCATGGCGTCCTCGAGGAGGGCGGCCACGTGCGCGGGCGGGGCCGCGACGATCGCGAGGTCCACCGGGCCCTCGGGACCCTCGTCGGTGCCGGCGCCGAGGGCGGCGGCCGTACGGGCCTGTGCGGGGTCGTGGTCGGTGAGGTGGACGGTGACGCCGCGCTGGGTCAGGGCGAGTGCGGCGGAGGTGCCGATCAGCCCGGTGCCGATGACGAGTGCGGTCCTCACTGGGCGATGTCCTTGCGCAGGGCGGCGGCGGCACCGAGGTAGACATGGGCGATCTCGGCGCGGGGCCGGTCCGACTCGACGTGGGCGAGGACCCTCACGACCCGGGGCATGGCGCCCTCGATGTCCAGTTCCTGGGCGCAGATCAGGGGTACGTCGACGATGCCGAGCTTGCGGACGGCAGCCGCCGGGAAGTCGCAGTGCAGGTCGGGGGTGGCCGTGAACCAGATGCTGATCAGGTCGTCCACGGCGAGGCCGTTGCGCTGCAGGACGGCCGTGAGCAGGGCGCCCACCTGCTCGTTCATGTGACCGGCCTCGTCCCGCTCCAGCTGGACGGCCCCCCGGACCGCTCGTACCGCCACGGCGCTGCTCCTTGTCGAGATGGGTATCGGCTCTTGGTCCGTCCAGGGTAGTCAGCCCGTGCCGCGCGGGCGCGCCGCGCCCGATCGCTGAGACAGTACAAGAAATCCGCTATTTCATATTTCATCAGCATGTGCGTTCAGAGCGATGGCAGCGATGACACGGGAGTGATGACATGACCGAGCACCCGGCCCGCCGCACGGTTCTCGCGACGGGCGCGTCCGCGCTCGCCGTCGGATGCGTGGGATGCGGCGGCACCGAAAAGAGCGAGCCCCCCTCGTCCCTGACCGGGAAGGTGCTCACGAGGACGAGCGACGTCCCGGAGGGCGGCGGCAAGGTGTTCGCGGCGCAGAAGGTCGTGGTCACCCAGCCGCAGAAAGGCCGATTCAAGGCCTTCTCGGCCATCTGCACGCACATGGGGTGCACGGTGAACCGGGTGGCGGACGGCACCATCGACTGTCCCTGCCACGGCAGCAGGTACCGCATCACCGACGGCTCGGTCGTGCACGGCCCGGCGCCCAGGCCGCTGCCGCCCAAGACGATCAAGGTGGAGGGAAATTCGATCCGTCTGGTGTGAGCGGCCCGCGTACGCTCCGGGCATGCAGCCCGAGAACCCCGTGCATCTCGTACGCGACCACACGATCTACGCCTGTGTCATGGGTTCGCGGGCCTTCGGCCTGGCCACGCGGGCCAGCGACACCGACCGGCGGGGCGTCTTCCTCGCCCCCACTCCCCTGTTCTGGCGGTTCGAGAAGCCGCCGACACATGTGGAGGGGCCGGGCGAGGAGCAGTTCTCCTGGGAGCTGGAGCGCTTCTGCGAGCTGGCGCTGCGCGGCAACCCGAACATCCTGGAGTGCCTGCACTCCCCGCTGGTGGAGCGCGTGGACGACACCGGGCGCGAGCTGCTGTCCCTGCGCGACGCTTTCCTGTCCCGGCACGCCCACGACACCTTCACCCGCTACGCCCTCGGTCAGCGCCGCAAGCTGGACGCCGACGTCCGCACGACCGGTGCACCGCGCTGGAAGCACGCGATGCACCTGCTGCGTCTGCTGACGAGCGCCCGGGATCTGCTGCGCACCGGCCGGCTGCGGATCGATGTCGGCGACCAGCGGGAGCCGCTGCTGGCGGTGAAGCGGGGCGAGGTCCCCTGGACACGGGTCGAGGCGTGGATGGCCCGTCTCGCGGCCGAGACCGAGGAGGCGTTGCTCCGCACCCCGCTGCCGCCGGAGCCGGACCACGCGCGCGTGGCCGACTTCGTCTTCCGGGTGCGGCGCGCCTCAGCCCTCCAGGCGGAGCCGGACCACGAGGTCGTGCAGGGCGTCGTGGGCGGTGGCCGCCTCGGGCAGGGCTGAGGCGGCCTGGGCCTCGTCGAGCGTGGCGTGCAGCCGCTCCACGTCGGCCTCCACGCGCGCGTGCCCGACGTCGGCGGTGCCGTGCTCGCGCTCCGCCTTGGCGGCTATCAGCTCGGGCAGGTAGCCGGGCGCGGCCACCTGCTCCAGGAGCGTGGGCAGATGGGCCCGGACCTCGCCGCTGCGCATGAGGTGGATGCCGGTGAGCAGCACGCGGAAGGTGTAGAGCAGCGGCTTGAGTTCGCCGGTCTTCTCGAACAGCCGCCACTGGGTCACCGCGAAGCCCCGGTAGTGGTGGGCGTGGTGGCTGGTGAGGACGCCCGGCACGAGCGCGGTCAGCTCCCGGTGCGCGTCGGTGGTGTGCGCGACCAGCGGGGAGAGCAGCTGCTCCAGCACATAGCCGTTGCGCCGGAGCATCAGCCGTACGAACTTGCGCAGGTCGTGGGTGACGAGGTCCATCTCGACGCCGAACCGCACCCAGGTCCGCGACCGTGTCTCCTCCGGCTCGTGCAGCCCGACCAGGTCGGCGGCGGGCAGCAGGTGGGCGCCGCGCAGGTCCAGGTCGGAGTCCCGGGACGGGAAACCGTAGAGGTGGGCTCCGGAGACGGTGGCGAACAGCAGCGGGTGAGGCTGTTCGGCGATCACGGTCGTCAGGTCCAGGTCGAGGTCGTCGATCATGGACCTAAGCGTCCCAGAGTGCTCCCAGCGTCAACAGGTCCCCCCGGTACTCGATCCGGTCGGCCCACTCGGCCGGCCAGGCGTCCGCGCCGAGCCAGGCGCCCGCGAAGGCCCCGGTGAGGCAGGCGATCGAGTCCGAGTCGCCCGAGGAGCAGGCGGCCCGGCGCAGGGCGGTGACGGGTTCGTCGGGGAAGAGCAGGAAGCACAGCAGCCCGGTGGCGAGGGCCTCTTCGGCGATCCAGCCCTCGCCCGTGGCCAGGCACGGGTCGGTCTCCGGGGAGACGGTGCGCGCGGCCTCCTGGAGACGGCCGAGGACGTCCAGGCACTCGTCCCAGCCGCGTGCGATGAAGTGCTCGGGGCCGGGGTCGTGGGAGCGGGTCCACAGGTCGCCGAGCCAGGTGTGGTGGTAGCGGGTGCGGTTGTCGTGGGCGTACGAGCGCAGCTGTCCGACGAGGCCGGCCGGATCGGTGCCCTGGGCGAGCAGACGGACGGCGTGGGCGGTGAGGTCGGAGGCGGCCAGAGCGGTGGGGTGCCCATGGGTGAGCGCCGACTGCAACTGGGCGGCACCGGCGCGCTGTTCGTCGCTCAGGCCGGGGGCGAGGCCGATCGGGGCGACGCGCATGTTGGCGCCGCAGCCCTTGGAGCCGATCTGGCTGGCGTCCTGCCAGATCCGGCCCTCCTCCTTCAGCAGGTTGCACGCGGTCAGGCAGGTGCGGCCGGGGGCGCGGTTGTTCTCCGGCGACTGGTACCAGTCCACGAACTCCTCGCGCAGCGGCCGCGCCAGCCGCCTCGGCGCGAGCACACCTCGGTCCATGGCGGTCCTGAGCGCGCGGCCGACGGCGAGGGTCATCTGCGTGTCGTCGGAGACGAAGGCACGCGCCGGCAGCTCCATCTCCCGCCACGGCCCGCACTTGGCGAGGATCGAGGGCACGTCGTTGAACTCGGTCGGGAAGCCGAGGGCGTCCCCGAGGGCGAGGCCGACGAGGGATCCGGTGGCGGCGCGCTTGCTCGTCCGAGTGGTGGTCATGAGGCGGGTCCTTCCCGGGACGGTCGGAGCAGGGGCGGGTGCAGGGCGGTGGCGGTGCCCGCGCGGTAGAGCGCGGCCGGCTTGCCGCGGCCGCCGGTGAGCCGGGCGGCACCGGGGACGGGTTCCACGAAACCGGGCGTGGCGAGCACCTTGCGGCGGAAGTTGGGCCGGTCCAGCACCGTGCCCCACACGGTCTCGTAGACCTGCTGCAGCTCGCCGAGGGTGAACTCGGGCGGGCAGAAGGCGGTGGCGACGCAGCTGCTCTCCAGCTGGGCGCCGATCCGCTCGTGGGCTTCGGCGAGGATCCGGTCGTGGTCGAAGGCGAGCGGCCCGGCGGAGCCGTACGGCAGCCAGCGGGTCTGGGCCGCGTCGCCGCCGCCGCGCGGCTCGGGGGCCTCGGGGAGCAGCGCGGTGAAGGCGACGGACACGACCCGCATCCGGGGGTCGCGGTCCGGGTCGCTGTAGGTGCGCAGCTGCTCCAGGCGGAGCCCGCAGAGGTCGGCCAGACCGGTCTCCTCGGCGAGTTCGCGCCGGGCGGCCGTCTCCGCGGATTCGTCGGGCAGGAGGAAGCCGCCGGGCAGCGCCCAGCGGCCGGCGTACGGCTCCTGCCCGCGCTCGACCAGCAGCACGTGCAGAGTGCCGGCGCGGAGGGTGAGGACGGCGAGGTCGACGGTGACGGCGAAAGGTTCGTAGGCGTACTTGTCGTAGCCCTGCATGCCCGGCCGCCCCCTTTCTCCGGTCGCTCTTTATGGTCAGACTGACCAATAGTCACTACGACTATAAAGAGTCGTGCGCCGATCCGCAACCCGGTCAGCGCCTCCTGGAGCCCCATTCGGGCATACGGCGACGGCCGGTCCCGGGAAACCCGGGACCGGCCGTCGGAAAGCCGTGCAGGCGCCTCCTAGAGGTCGACCTCCTTCATCAGCATGCCGACCTCGGTGTTGGACAGGCGGCGCAGCCAGCCCGACTTCTGGTCGCCCAGGCCGATCGGGCCGAAGGAGGTGCGCACCAGCTTCTCGACCGGGAAGCCGGCCTCGGCGAGCATGCGGCGCACGATGTGCTTGCGGCCCTCGTGCAGGGTCACCTCGACCAGGTAGTTCTTGCCGGTCTGCTCGACGACGCGGAAGTGGTCCGCGCGCGCGTACCCGTCCTCCAGCGGGATGCCGTCCTTCAGACGCTTGCCCAGGTCGCGCGGGATCGGGCCCACGATGGCGGCGAGGTAGGTCTTCTTCACGCCGTACTTGGGGTGCGTGAGGCGGTGCGCCAGCTCGCCGTGGTTGGTGAGCAGGATGACGCCCTCGGTCTCGGTGTCGAGGCGGCCGACGTGGAAGAGCCGGGTCTCACGGTTGGTGACGTAGTCACCGAGGCACTGGCGGCCTTCCGGGTCCTCCATGGTGGAGACGACACCGGCCGGCTTGTTGAGCGAGAAGAACTGGTACGACTGCGTCGCGACCGTCAGGCCGTCGACCTTGACCTCGTCCTTCTCCGGGTCGACACGGCGGCCCTGCTCCAGGACGATCTCGCCGTTGATCTCGACGCGGGCCTGCTCGATCAGTTCCTCGCAGGCACGCCGGGAGCCGTAGCCCGCGCGCGCGAGGACCTTCTGCAGCCGCTCGCCCTCCTGCTCGGCGCCCGGGAAGGTCTTGGGGAGTTTGACGTTCTTCTTCCCGGCGTAGCGCTCGCGGTTGCGCTCCTCGACCCGCGCCTCGTACTCACGCGAGCGCGCGGGGGCCGTACGGCCGCGCCCGCCGTCCTGGGGCTGCTTGGGCCCGCCCTTGGCACCACCGCGGGCCGCGCCGCCGCGCCCGGACTTGGGGCCGTCCTTGGTCGCGCCGGGGCCCACGTCGTAGCGGCGCTCCTCGGGGCGGGGCTTGCGGGGACGGCCCTGCCCCTGCCGCTCGTCCCGGTTGTTGCCGGCGCCGCGGTTGTTACCGCGCCCGCCACTCTTTCCGCTGCCGCTGCTTCGCATCAAAGTTCCGTCTTAGTCGTCTGCGTCCTCTACGCCGGGCGCGTCGGGCGCGTCCGGGTCGAACGACGGAACTCCCTCCTGGGTCTCGGCCTCGATCGCCTCCGCCTCCGGGAGGAAGGGCGCGAGCTCCGGAAGCTCGTCCAGGCCCCGCAGGCCCATCCGCTCCAGGAAGTAGTTCGTCGTCCTGTACAGGATCGCACCTGTTTCGGGTTCCGCGCCCGCCTCCTCGACGAGACCGCGCTGCAACAGGGTGCGCATCACACCGTCACAGTTGACTCCGCGCACGGCGGAGACGCGGCTGCGGCTGACCGGCTGGCGGTAGGCGACGACCGCGAGGGTCTCCAGCGCGGCCTGGGTGAGGCGGGCGGTCTGGCCGTCCAGCACCAGCCGCTCGACGGCGGGCGCGTACTCGGCGCGGCTGTAGAAACGCCAGCCGCCCGCGACGAAGCGCAGCTCGAAGCCGCGGCCCTGCAGGGTGTACTCGTCGGCCAGTTCGCGCAGCGCGTCCGCGATCTGCCGCCTGGGCCGCTCCAGGATCTTGGCCAGGTGCTCCTCGGTCGCGGGCTCGTCCACGACCATGAGGACCGCCTCCAGGGCGGGCTTGAGGTCCAGGCCGGCGACGGTACGGAGCCCCGCCGGGAACTCCACGGTCTCCTCGCTCATGCCTTCTTCTCCTCCTCGGTCTCCTTCGGCTCCCCCGCCTTCCCCGTCCCTTTCGTCTCCTTCGCGTCCTTCGGCTCCTCGGGCGGCCGGTCGAACTCGTCGGTTACCAGGGGCGCCGCGTCCCCGTCCCCGCCGGTCCAGCGCACGAGCAGCTCCCCGAGCGCGGTCTCCTGCTCCAGGGCGACGGCCTTCTCGCGGTACAGCTCCAGCAGGGCGAGGAAGCGGGCCACGACGGTGAGGGTGTCGTCGGTGTCCTCGACGAGCGAGCGGAAGCTGGCCTCGCCCAGTTCCCTGAGCCGCGCGACCACGATCTGCGCCTGCTCCTGCACGCTGACCAGCGGGGCGTGGATGTGGTCGACGTACACGGTCGGCTTGGCCTTGGGCTGCATCGCCTTGACGGCGAGCCTGGCGAACCCCTCGGGGCCGATGCTGATGACGACCTCGGGCAGCAGCTCGGCGTGGTGCGGTTCGAGGCCGACGGTGCGGGGGTAGCGGCGGGCCTCGTCGTCGAGGCGCCGGGTGAAGATGTCGGCGATCTGCTTGTAGGCGCGGTACTGGAGCAGCCGCGCGAACAGCAGGTCACGGGCCTCCAGCAGCGCCAGGTCGGCCTCGTCCTCCACCTCGGCGGTGGGCAGCAGCCGGGCCGCCTTCAGGTCGAGCAGGGTCGCGGCGACGACCAGGAACTCGGTCGTCTGGTCCAGGTCCCAGTCCGGCCCCATGGCCCGGATGTGCGCCATGAACTCGTCGGTGACCTTGGAGAGGGCGACCTCGGTGACGTCCAGCTTGTGCTTGGAGATGAGCTGGAGCAGAAGGTCGAAGGGTCCCTCGAAGTTCGAGAGGCGGACCTTGAAGACACCGTCGGAGGACGCCGGGGCTTCCTGGTCCCCCGAGGGCGCCGGGGCCGGGGCTGCCTCGGGCTCGGGTTCAGACTCCCGCACAAGCTCCGGTTCGGGTTCCGGGACCGGCTGCGGTACAAGCTCCCTCTCGGACTCCGGGACCGGCTGCGGCTCCGGTTCCGGTACGGATGCCGGCGGCGCCGGGGCGGGAATCTCCGGCCCGGGAAGGTTCGGCTCGGGAAACTCCGGCTCGAGGACCTCCGGCTCGTGGATCTCCGCGGTCGCCTGGACCGGCTCGGCCTTCGCTGCTCCCGGCCCCCGCCCGAGCACACGCCGGCGGCCGGCGCCTGCGCCGGGGGTGGGTACGGGAACGTCGTTCGAGGTCATGGCCCCCGCAGGCTACCGCTACCGCCCGCGCAGCCGCCGTACCAGGATGCTCGCGTCCCCTCGGGACTCCAGGTCGGCCAGGACCACGGCGACCGCCTCGCGGACGATCCGGCCGCGGTCGACGGCGAGCCCGTGCTCGCCTCTGAGGACCAGCCGCGCGTGCTCGAGGTCCATGAGCTCCTCGGCGGACACGTACACGGTGATCTTCTCGTCGTGCCGCTCGCGGCCGCTGGGCCGCCGGGCCGCCGCCCGCCCGCGCTTGCGCTGCTGCGCGGCCGCCGCGGGGGCGGCAGAACCTTCCTGCGCCGTCTGCCGCCGCGCCGGGTGGGTGCGGGACTCGCCGGACTCGGCCGACTCGGTCTCGACCGCCGCCACATGCTCCGCGCCCTCGCCGTCCCCGCCCTGCGCGGGAACCGACTGCGGCGCGTCCTCCGCCGCGGCGGCCGCGGCCGCCGGATCGCTCTCTCCCGCGGGAGCCGGCACCCGGGCCTCACCGTTGGCCCCACGCCGGGGCGTGGACGGCTGGAGCGCCGTCCCCCCGGTCGTACGGAACAGTTCGTCGGCCCCGGGCAGACTCACTCGGCGTGACACCGGGCGAGCACCTCCCTGGCGAGCTGGCGATAGGCGGCGGCACCGACGGAGTTGGAGGCGTACGTGGTGATCGGCTCACCGGCGACCGTGGTCTCCGGGAAGCGGACCGTTCGCCCGATGACCGTGTGGTAGACGTGGTCGTCGAACGCCTCGACGACACGCGCGAGCACCTCACGGCTGTGCACGGTGCGCGAGTCGTACATCGTGGCGAGGATGCCGTCCAGTTCCAGCTCGGGATTGAGCCGCTCCTGGACCTTCTCGATGGTCTCGGTCAGCAGGGCCACACCGCGCAGGGCGAAGAACTCGCACTCCAGCGGCACGATGACCTTGTGCGCGGCCGTCAGCGCGTTGACGGTGAGCAGGCCGAGCGAGGGCTGACAGTCGATCACGATGTAGTCGTAGTCGGGCAGCAGCGGCTTGAGCGCCCGCTGGAGGGTCGACTCGCGCGCGACCTCGGAGACCAGCTGGACCTCGGCGGCCGACAGGTCGATGTTGGAGGGCAGCAGGTCCATGTTGGGGACCGCCGTCTTGAGCAGGACCTCGTCCGCGGACATGCCCCGCTCCATGAGCAGGTTGTAGACGGTGAGGTCGAGCTCCATGGGATTGACGCCGAGACCCACCGACAGCGCGCCCTGCGGGTCGAAGTCCACGAGCAGCACGCGCCGGCCGTACTCCGCGAGCGCGGCACCCAGGTTGATGGTCGACGTCGTCTTGCCGACCCCGCCCTTCTGGTTGCACATCGCGATGATCGTCGCGGGGCCGTGACTGGTCAGCGGACCCGGGATCGGAAAGTACGGCAGCGGGCGTCCGGTCGGGCCGACGCGCTCACGGCGCTGGCGGGCAGCGTCGGGCGCGAGCGTGGCCGCGTACTCCGGGTCCGGCTCGTATTCGGCGTCGGGGTCGTAGAAGTGCCCCTCGGGCAGTTCGTCGTAGTCGGCGAAGTGGTTGTGGGGCGCGCCACTTCCGTCGCCGGCCATGGCGTTCACGTGATGGCCATCCATGCTCTGGTGTGCTGTCCGGGCGGTCTGCGGACCCGGACTCTGGTGGGCTGCGAAGGTGCGCACAGCTACGGAGCCGACAGCCTCGAATCCCTCGGGGCCCTGGCCCCGTACAGGCATTCCTGGTTGACCACCCCCGGGAGAAAATGTCGACTCATTCACAAGTCGTCTTACCTCCTTGGTGACCAGGGAACTTCTAGACAAGGTCAGCGTGGCACCATGCCGACGGTTGGCGACTCTATGGCGTGTCGGCGGTCCGCAGCAACACAATCCGCCGGACCCGGCAGGATGTGTCGGCAATGAAACATCCCGCTGTCAAGGGCGTACGGCCGTCGCACGGCAGGTTTCACCGGTGTGCGAATCGGTCGAAGGGTTACGTTCGAGGCGAGTTGACCAAGAGTCGCCAAGTGACCATACACACATCCGGCCGGACCTTGTCGGGCAAGGTCCGGCCGAGTGCGTGCTGTTGACGATGTGTGTTGACGTATCGCCTTTTGCGCGTCGGTGACTTAGTGACCCACCGGGTCGGGGTCAGCCGAGCAGGGTCTCCAGCTCCACGTGCTCCAGACCGTGCGCCTCGGCGACCTCCTTGTAAACGACCTTGCCGTCGTGGGTGTTGAGACCCTTGGCGAGCGCGGCGTCGCGGCGCAGCGCCTCGACCCAGCCGTTGTTGGCCAGCGAGACGATGTACGGCAGCGTGGCGTTGGTGAGGGCGTTGGTGGAGGTGTTCGGCACCGCGCCCGGCATGTTGGCGACGCAGTAGAAGACCGAGTTGTGGATCCGGAAGGTCGGCTCGGCGTGCGTGGTGGGACGCGAGTCCTCGAAGCAGCCGCCCTGGTCGATCGCGATGTCGACAAGAACACTTCCGGGCTTCATGCGGGACACCAGCTCGTTGGTGACCAGCTTGGGGGCCTTGGCGCCCGGGATGAGGACGGCGCCGATGACGAGGTCGGCGTCGAGGACGGCCTTCTCCAGCTCGAAGGAGTTGGACATGATGGCCTTGACCTTGCTGCCGAAGACCTTGTCGGCCTCACGCAGCTTGTTGATGTCACGGTCGAGCAGGGTCACGTCGAAGCCCATGCCGACGGCGATCTGGGTGGCGTTCCAGCCGGAGACACCGCCGCCGATGACGACGACCTTGGCCGGGGTCACGCCCGGGACGCCGCCCGGCAGCACACCGCGACCGCCGACCGGGGCCATCAGGTGGTAGGCGCCGACCTGCGGGGCCAGACGGCCCGCGACCTCGGACATCGGGGCGAGCAGCGGCAGCGCGCGGCCGGGCAGCTCGACCGTCTCGTAGGCGATGGCCGTGGTGCCGGACTCGATGAGCGCGTCCGTGCACTCCTTGGACGCGGCCAGGTGCAGGTAGGTGAAGAGGATCTGGTCCTTGCGGAGGCGGTGGTACTCCTCGGCAATGGGCTCCTTGACCTTCAGCAGCAGGTCGGCGGTGGCCCAGACCTCGTCGGCGGTGTCCAGGATCTGGGCACCGGCGGCCACGTACTCGTCGTCCGTGATCGAGGAGCCGACGCCGGCACCCCGCTCGATGACGACCTGGTGGCCGTTGCGCGCCAGCTCGTGCACACCGGCGGGGGTGATGGCCACCCGGAACTCGTTGTTCTTGACCTCGCGGGGGATGCCGACCTTCACGTGGATCACGGTCCTTGGCTCAGAGGGTATGGGGGGGTGCATTACATGACATACCCAGGCATGCGGGGGCATACCGGGAGACACCGCAGGAGAACGTGCGGCAGAGCCAGTTTAATGAAGGCGTTCCGCGTGTCTAGCCTTTCATTGCATCAATCTTCAGTTGATGCACTACGGATTTCGCAGGCGATCTCGTCGTCCTCCTGAGGGGAGGCGTCCTCCGGCTCCTCCTCGCGCAGCATGCGCTCGGCCACCGCGCGGTGCAGGTGGGCGGCCGTGGGGTCGCCCAGCCGGTCCAGGGTGTCGGCGAGCCGGAGCTGCAGCGCGGCCTGCAACCGGACCTCCTCGGCACGCCGCGCCCACTCCACCGCCTCCTGGCAGGTGCGCAGCGACTCCTCGGGCCGTCCCGCGTACTCCTGGACCCGGGCCACTTCGCTCAACGCCCGCGCATGGGCGGCCACATCACCGTTCTTGCGGTACCCGGCGGCAGCCGCCCGCCAGCCTCTGAGCGCCTCGCCGTAACGGCCCGCGTAGGTGTGCGCGGTGGCGATCCGGCCGTACAGCCGTGCGGCCTCCGTGCGCTCGCCCCTCGCCAGCCGCTCGGCCAGGGCCCGGCCGAACCAGTCGGCGGCCCGGTCGTAGTCCCCCAGCTCCTGATGGGCGCCGCCTACGGATTCCATCGCGCGGCCGGTTGCGTACGGGTCGTTCGCTTCGCGTGCGGCGTCCAGGGCGGCCCGGTAGCGGGCGAGCGCGGCCTGGGTGCGACCGGTCTGCGCGTCCAGATCGCCCAGGTTCAGCAGGGCCGCGGCCTTCTCCCGATGCAGCCCGCGCCGCTCGGCGACGTCCAGGACGAGGCCGTGGACGCCGTACAGGTCGGGGGCCGCCGCCTGGGTGCCGAAGTGCGCCGCCATGGCTCTGACCAGCTGGGACATCAGCCGGCGGGCGAGGGTGTCCAGCTCCCCGTCGGCCACGGCCAGGCGGACGGCGGCCAGCAGGGCGGGCCTGCGCACGCGCAGCCACTCGGCGGCCGCCCGCGGGGTGGGGAAGCGCAGCGCGGGAGGCGTCTCCTGCAGCTTCTCCCGGGCCTGCGGGCTGTCCGTCTCGGTGATCGCCCGGCACGACTGCAGCAGCCGTACGGTCCGCTCCAGCATGCGGGCGCGGGCCAGCTGCAGCTCGGCCGGGCGTTCCTGGCTCTCGGCGCGGGAGCGCAGCAGCGGGTGCAGACAGCCGGGGACGTCGTACTCGGGCAGCGGGGAGTCCACCGCGCGCAGCAGACCGAGGGCGACGAACTCGTCCAGGGCGCCGCGGGCGGCGTTCACCGAGCAGCCGGCCAGGGCCGAGGCGGTGTGCGGGTCGATCAGGCCGGCCGGGGCGAGACACAGCAGTCGCAGTATCCGGGCGGCAGGGCCGGGCAGCTCGTCGTAGACGAGCCGGAAGACGCGGGCGAGGGGGTTGCCGTCACCGTCGTCGGTGTCCGAGCGCATCCGCTTGGCGAGGTCGGAGACGGCCGCCTGGGGCCGGGAGACGAGCCAGCCGCCGGCCAGGGTGAGTGCGGCCGGATGGCCCTGGCAGGCCTCGGCCAGGCTCTCGGCGGCGCGCGGGTCGACAGTGATGCGGACGGAGCCGGTGAAACGGGTGAGGAGTTCCACCGCCGACTTGGTGTCGAGGCCCCCCAGGGTGCAGGGGCGGACGTCTGCGATGCCGGTGAGCGGGCCGCCCGAGACGGCGACCACCAGGCAGTCCGGGGCGTCCGGCAGCAGGGCGTCGACCTGCTCGGCACCGGCGGCGTCGTCCAGCAGGAGCAGGACGCGCCGCTCGGCGAGACTCACGCGCAGCGATGCGGTCAGGTCGTCCTCGCCGGCTCCCGCCGGTGCCTGCACCTCCAGTGCGGCGAGCAGCTCGCGGGCAGCGCGCTCGAGCGGTACCGGGGTGCCGTCGGGCTCGCTGAGCCGGGCCCGCAGCACTCCGTCGGGGTAACGGCCGGCGATCTGCCGCACCAGCTCCCCGGCGAGGGCACTGCGGCCGGAGCCGGGGCGGCCCGCGATGAGGAGCACGCGCGCGCGGGGTGCCTTGCGGCCGGAGAGGGTGTCCAGACCCGCGCGCTCGATGTCGGCGCGCAGTTCCTTCAACTCCCGTGTGCGGCCCAGGAAATCATCCTTCACGGCTGATGATGCCGACAGCCGCAGGTCGTCCGTGTCCACCGCCTGATCCGTCACGGGCCACACTCCCGTCCCACCGCACGTGCAAGCCCGCCGGGTCCTTCCGGTACGGACGTTTGCAGAGCCTAGTTGACGCTCTGCGACGTTCCTGGAGGAGCACGGCGGACACGTCCCCCGATCGGATCAGGCGATCGTCACACCAATGTGTGCACGGGTGGGTTCAGGACGTGAACGGACGCGCGGGCCAGGGGGCGTCGGCCGGGCGCAGGGCGTCCAGGCCGTCCCCGGCGCGCGCGGCGACCAGGGAGAGGACGCCCACGACGAGGCAGTTGTTGTGCACGTCGCCGGCGAGCACCCGGCGCACCAGCTCGTCGACCGGCACGCGCGCGTACTCCATGTCGGTCTCCTCGTGCTCCGTCTCGAAGCGCTCCCCCTCCGCCTCGGAGAGATCGCGGGCGAGGAAGATCCGTACGGCCTCGTCGCAGCCGCCGGGGGTGGTGTACACGTCGGTCAGCACCCGCCAGTCCCCGGCCTTGGCGTGCGCCTCCTCGTACAGCTCGCGCTGGGCGGCGTGCAGCGGGTTCTCGCCCGGCACGTCGAGCAGGCCGGCCGGGACCTCCCACAGCTTGTGCCGCACCGGGTGGCGGTACTGGCGGATGAGCAGGACCCGGTCCTCCTCGTCCAGCGCGAGGACGGCGACGGAGCCGGGGTGCACCTGGTAGTCGCGGCGGACCACCGAGTCGTCTGGCATGACCACCTCGTCCGTGCGCACCGAGGTCTTGTTGCCCACGAAGGGGGTCTCCGTCGCGCGGATCTCCCATTCCTCGGGGGTGTCCTTGATCGTCATGCCCTGTCCTTCCACACGCCTTCGAGAAGACCGGCCAGATGAAAGCCGGGGTGCTCACCTTGTGAAGGTATGCACCCCGGCCACCGTACAACTGGTGCGTTACTTGGAATTCTTCCGCTCGACCGCGGCCTTCACCAGGCCGGCGAACAGCGGGTGCGGACGGGTCGGCCGCGAGCGCAGCTCGGGGTGCGCCTGCGTGGCGACCAGGTAGGGGTGGGCGTCGCGCGGGTACTCGACGTACTCGACGAGCTTGCCGTCCGGCGAGGTGCCCGAGAAGAGGATGCCCGCCTTCTTCTCCAGCTCCGCGCGGTAGGCGTTGTTCACCTCGTAGCGGTGACGGTGCCGCTCCTCGACGTACTCCTTGCCGTCGTAGACCTCGCGCACGATGGAGCCCTCGGCCAGCTTCGCCGGGTACATGCCCAGCCGCATGGTGCCGCCCATGTCGCCCTCGCCGGCGACGATGTCCATCTGCTCCGCCATGGTGGAGATGACCGGGTGGCCGGTGGCCGGGTCGAACTCGGTGGAGTTGGCGTCGGGGATGTCGGCGAGGTTGCGCGCCGCCTCGATCACGATGCACTGCAGGCCGAGGCAGAGGCCGAGCAGAGGGATCTTGTTCTCGCGGGCGAAGCGGATGGCGCCGACCTTGCCGAGCACACCGCGGTCGCCGAAGCCGCCCGGGATGCAGATGCCGTCGACGTCGCCGAGCTGGGCCTTGGCGCCGGCCGGGGTCTTGCAGTCGTCCGAGGTGACCCACTTGATCTTCACGCGGGCCCTGTTGGCGAAGCCGCCGGCGCGCAGCGCCTCGGTGACCGACAGGTAGGCGTCGGGCAGGTCGATGTACTTGCCGACCAGGGCGAGGGTGATCTCGTGGTCGGGCTTGTGGACGCGGTCGAGCAGGTCGTCCCAGGTCGTCCAGTCCACGTCCCGGAAGGGCAGGTCGAGCTTGCGGACTACGTAGGCGTCCAGGCCCTCGCCGTGCACGGTCTTCGGGATGTCGTAGATCGAGCGGGCGTCGGGGCAGGCGACGACGGCGGCCTCGTCCACGTCGCACATCAGCGAGATCTTGCGCTTGATCGCGGTCGGCACCTCGCGGTCGCAGCGCAGCACGATCGCGTCGGGCTGGATACCGATGTTGCGCAGGGCCGCGACGGAGTGCTGGGTCGGCTTGGTCTTCAGCTCACCGGACGGGCCGATGTACGGAAGGAGCGAGATGTGGACGACGAAGACGTTGTCCCGGCCGACCTCGTGGCGGACCTGGCGGACGGTCTCCAGGAACGGCAGCGACTCGATGTCGCCGACCGTGCCGCCGACCTCGGTGATGACGACGTCCACCTCGTCGGTGGCCATGCGCCGGATGCGGTGCTTGATCTCGTTGGTGATGTGCGGGATGACCTGGACGGTGTCGCCCAGGTACTCGCCGCGCCGCTCCTTGGCGATCACGGTCGAGTACACCTGACCGGTGGTGACGTTGGCGGAGCCGTCGAGGTCGCGGTCGAGGAAGCGCTCGTAGTGGCCGATGTCCAGGTCGGTCTCGGCGCCGTCGTTGGTGACGAACACCTCACCGTGCTGGAAGGGGTTCATCGTGCCCGGGTCGACGTTCAGGTACGGGTCGAGCTTCTGCATCACGACGCGCAGGCCGCGGGCCTTGAGCAGCATGCCCAGGCTGGAGGCGGTGAGGCCCTTGCCGAGCGAGGAGGCGACACCCCCGGTGACGAAGATGTGCTTGGTCGTCGTAGATTTCGGCGGCATGGCCAAGAGGGGGCTCCCGTGGTCGCTGTCTGTGATGCGGTCCGGCAGTCTGCCCGGAGTTTTCCGGAGGTGCCGTCGCTGCGGTTCGGGGGTTTGTCGCCCACCGGTCCACGGGCTACCAGCGTAACAGCGCCTCGGCGGGATGGCTCCCGGCCACGCTCCGCGCTCGCGCCGACACGGAACACCTCCTCTCACGCCCGTCACGTGCGGCGACACAGATGCGCAGCGGACACACGGGTTTCATCCGCTGGTCACTCGTTCGGCCCACACGGGTTGCCCGGAGCGGCACGCAGATCATCTACGTGCGTCGTATCCTGCTCGGACACTCACTGCCGGGCCCGGCCGGAAACGACGGCACACCCCAGCCTGCATCACCCGGAACAACGAGAGCGCGGCAGTTCGTTGAGCAAAGACTGTCGTTTTGCCTCAGGGCTCGGCAGGCTGCTTTGCTTCACCGCTCAACGACGCACAACAACGACCCCTTGACCGCACTAGCGACAGCCCCCCTGTGCGGGGGTGACGTGGCCGTTCGACTGGAGTTGCACGTGGCCGGGCGCATCGAAGACTACGCACTCATCGGAGACATGCAGACCGCCGCACTGGTCTGCCGGGACGGCACGGTGGACTGGCTGTGTCTGCCCCGCTTCGACTCGCATGCCATCTTCGCCGGCCTGCTGGGCACCGAGGAGCACGGCTTCTGGCGGCTCGGCCCGGCGCACGCGGCCGACTCACCGCCGCCCTCGGCCGCCCGGCGGACCTACCGCGGCGATTCGCTGATCCTGGAGTCGGAGTGGGACACCCCGCGCGGCACCGTGCGGGTGACCGATTTCATGCCCCCGCGTGACGGCGCCCCGCAGCTGATCCGGATCGTGGAGGGCGTCACCGGCCGGGTGCCGATGCGCTCGGCGCTCAGGATGCGGTTCTCCTACGGCCGGGTGGTGCCCTGGGTGCACCGGCACGAGGGCCGGACCGTGGCGGTGGCGGGCCCCGACTCGGTGTGGTTCGACACCGAGGCCGAGACCTACGGAAAGTCGCTGACCACCTACGCCGACTTCACGGTCGCCCCGGGTGACCGGATCGCGTTCACGATCTCGTGGGAGCCCTCGCACAAGGAGCCGCCCGCGCTGCCCGAGCCGGAGCAGTCGCTGCAGGCGACGGAGGACTTCTGGCGCGAGTGGGTCGAGCACTGTACGTACCACGGTCCGTACCGCGAGGCGGTGGTCCGTTCGCTGATCACCCTGAAGGCTCTGACGTACGCGCCGACCGGCGGCATCGTCGCCGCGCCCACCACCTCCCTCCCGGAGGACATCGGCGGCGTCCGCAACTGGGACTACCGCTACACCTGGCTGCGGGACGCGGCGATCACCCTGTCCTCCCTCCTGCGCACCGGCTACCGCGAGGAGGCCCGCGCCTGGCGCGAGTGGCTGCTGCGCGCGGTCGCCGGCGACCCGGAGAACCTGCAGATCATGTACGGCATCGCCGGCGAGCGCGAACTGGGCGAGGCCGAGCTGGACTGGCTTCCCGGCTACGAGGCCTCGGCCCCGGTCCGGGTCGGCAACGGCGCGGCGCACCAGCTCCAGCTGGACGTGTACGGCGAGGTCACCGAGGCCCTGCACCTGGCGCACATGACGGGCCTGGCCCGCAACGACTACGCCTCCCTCCTCCAGCTGAAGCTGATCCGCTATCTGGAGGACCACTGGCAGGAGCCGGACGAGGGCATCTGGGAGGTGCGCGGCCCGCGCCGGCACTTCGTGCACTCGAAGGTGATGGCCTGGGTCGCGGTGGACCGCACCATCAAGCTGATCGAGTCCGGGGACGCGGACGGCCCGCTGGAGCGCTGGAAGGAGCTGCGCGACGACATCCACCGGGACGTCTGTGAGAAGGGCTACGACCAGGAGCGCAACACGTTCACCCAGTCCTACGGCTCCAAGGAGCTGGACGCCTCGCTGCTGCTGATTCCGCAGATGGGCTTCCTGCCGCCGGACGACAAGCGGGTGATCGGCACCATCGAGGCGATCCAGCGCGAGCTGTCCACCTCGGACGGGTTCATCCTGCGCTACCCGACGGAGGGCCAGGACGAGGGCGTCGACGGCCTGCCGGGCGACGAGGGCGCCTTCCTGGCCTGCTCGTTCTGGATGGCGGACGACCTGGCGATGATCGGCCGGGTGGACGAGGCCCGCAAGCTGTTCGAGAAGCTCCTCGCGCTGCGCAACGACCTCGGCCTGCTCGCCGAGGAGTGGGACCCGCGCCTGCAGCGCCAGGTCGGCAACTTCCCGCAGGCCTTCAGCCACGTCCCGCTGATCGACACCGCGCTGCGCCTGACGGCTTCGGGAGCCTACGGCGGCTGAGCGCGCAGGGGATCCGGACCGGTCGCCTGCGGCCGGTCCGTGCCCCTTCGGAACCCGGTGCTAGCGCCGGTAGGGGTCTTGGGCGGGCAGCCAGGTGTCCGGGCCGTGGACCGGCAGGTCGCCGACGCCGTCGCAGAGGGCGTCGACGACGGCGAGGACGCCACTGCGGGCCTCGGTGCGGCGCCAGGTCAGGGACCAGGTCCAGTGGATCCGCGGTGCGACGACAGGGCGTTTGACCAGGTCGGGCGGGAGCGGGGTGGTCTGGCCCTTGGGTGAGTTGACGACCGGGCGGCCGCTGCGGCGGACGTGGTCGAAGAAGGCGGGGCCGGTGATGCCGCCGTCTGCGATGTGCACCGGGTGCGCGCCGGTGTCCCGCGCCAGTTCCTCGGCGTAGGCGTTCCAGGACGACCAGGACGTGGTGTCGTCGTCCAGGAGGACGGCGGTGTCCCGGGCGGGTACGTCGCTGGTGTCCGTGCCGGTGGCGACGGCGTAGAGCCGGTCGGCGCCGAGGAGCCGCGCGGACAGGCCCCGCTGCTCCAGGTCGTCGGTGCGCACCCAGCACACCGCGAGGTCCAGGCTGCCGTCGGCGACCCGGGCGGCCTGGGTGTGCGACGGGGCGACCCATGCGTCGATGTGGACCTGGGCCACGGCGGAGGTACGGGCGGTCAGGTCCGCGGGGAGCCAGTTGACGTAGCCGAGGCGCACCGGTTCGGATCCGGAGAGCCGGCGGCCGCGCCGCTGGAGGTCGTCTGCCCGTTCCAGCAGGGCCCGGGTGTGCGGGAGCAGGGCCGCGCCCGCTGCCGAGAGGGACACCGAGCGGCGGTCGCGGTCGAACAGACGCACTCCCAGGTCGCGTTCGAGCGACTTGATCTGCTGGGACAGGGAGGGCCCGGCGATCAGGAGCCGCTCGGCGGCCCGGCCGAAGTGCAGTTCCTCGGCCACCGCGACGAAGTACCGAAGTTGGCGCAGCTCCACGCCCGTCATGCTACGTCGGTGCGAGGCAACGCCTCTCAGCAGGGAGAAAGCCTGTCGTGGCATGCCGTGGGCGACCGGCGGACACTGAAGTCCGGAGCGGGCAGGAGCCGCCCGGCTCCCCCTCTTCGGTGCGTCGTACGCACCGGGCAACCCCACCGAGCGGAGCAGGACCATGCGAGAGTTCCTGGTCGAGATCACCACCACTGTCCCCGAGGGCACCAGTCATGACGAGGTCGACCGGCGGCGGGCTGCCGAGGCGGTCCGTGCGAAGGAGCTGGCCTCGACCGGCTACCTGGCGCGCCTGTGGCGGCCGGTCGGCGAGCTGCGCAGCATCGGGATCTGGCGGGCCGCGGACGAGGAGGAACTGCACGAGAAGGTGCTCGGCACGCTGCCGCTGCGCCCGTGGATGACCCTCACCGTCACCGCGCTCGAATCCCACCCCAACGACCCCGGCCGGGCGGACGGGGCCGCGTGAGTGCACCCTCGTTCCGCACGAACCGGGGAGACGGTCCGTCCGCTTCGCCCTGAGCCTCTCCCTGGACGCACGTCGCCCCGGCTGCGGCGGCGCTCGCGGCGGGCATGGGCGTCGGGCGGTTCGTCTACACCCCGATCCTGCCCCTGATGCACGACGGGGCCGGGCTGTCCGCGTCCAGGCGGCCGGCATCGCCCTGCCCTCGCTGGTCGGCGGGGTGTCGGCCGCTCTGGTCTCCGCCGTTCTGTTCGGCGCCGCCTTCATCGGCATCAGCACGCTCGCCCTCGCCGCGGGCTCGCAGCCGGGGTTCCCGCGCTCGGTCGCGCTGCTGACCGCCGGCTACTCCGTCGGCCAGATCCTCGGCCCGCTGGTCGTCGTCTCCCCGCTGCTGCGCCACGGCTACCACCAGGCCCTGCTCCTGGCCGCCGCCGCGGCCGCCGCCGTGCTGCGCATCGGCTTCCCGGACCACGGGACGGTCGTACGGCGCGGCGCGCCGGCGGGACTGGTCACGGCGGTCGAGGCCGCCACGGCTCCGGAGGGCGGCGGCGTCTGAGGAGGCCCCACGGCGCGCCCGGCCGCCCCTGCGCTCCTAGGCTGGGTGTGGACAAGACCCCCTGTTCCGGAAGGGGCGGCCATGGCTCCCCTCTCCAAGGCGGGCGCGGCCCTCGCCGCCCTGCGCGAGGATCTGGCCGGCGACGTGTTCGCCCCGGGGGATCCGGGCTACGACGCGGCGCGTGCCGTCTTCAACGGGATGATCGACAAGCGTCCGGCCGTGATCGCACAGTGCGCGGACGCGACCGACGTGGTCCGCGCGGTGCGCTTCGGGCGGGAACTGGACCTGTCCGTCGCGGTGCGCGGCGGCGGGCACGGCGTGGCCGGCACGGCCCTGGGCGACGGCGCCCTCGTGGTGGACCTGCGCCGGATGCACCGGGTGACCGTGGACCCGGCCGCCGAGGCCGTCCGGATCGAGGGCGGGGCCACGATGAGCCATCTGGACCGGGCCACCCAGCCGTACGGACTCGCGACCACCGGCGGGCGGGCCTCGACCACCGGCGTCGGCGGCTTCGTGCTGGGCGGCGGCACCGGCTGGCTGGACCGGGCCTTCGGCCTCGCCGTCGACAACCTCATCAGCGTGGAGCTGGTGACCGCCGACGCCGAGCGGGTGCACGCGAACGCCGACGAGAACCCCGAACTGTTCTGGGCCCTGCACGGGGGCGGCGGCAACTTCGGCGTCGCCACCGCGCTCACCCTGGAGCTGCACGAGCTGCCGGAGTTCTCGATCGCGCTCCTGCTGTACCGCCCGCGGTTCGGGGCGGATGCGGTCCGCACCTTCCGCGAGGTCATCACCGGCGGCCCCGACGAGGTGGGCGGCGCGGTGCTGTATCTGACCGGCCCGCCCCTGGAGTTCGTGCCGGAGCACCTGGTGGGCACGCTGCTGTGCGCGACGCTGCTGACGTACGCGGGAGGCGGGGAGGATCTGCGCAAGCTGGCCCAGCCGCTGCTGGCGCTGCCGCACGAGGCGGAGCTGGTGGGCGCGCTGCCCTACGCGGACCTGCAGTGCATGCTGGACCAGCCGCCCGGGCTGCGGAACCACTGGTCGGCGGAGTACCTGACCGCTCTGCCCGACGAACTCGTGGACGTCTTCTGCGGCCGCGCCGAGGACATGCCGGTGCCGACCGCCACCCAGCACCTCGTCTTTCCGCAGGGCGGGGCGATCGCCGCCGGTCCGCACGTGTACCCGGTGCCGTACCGGGACGCGGCCTGGGCGGTGCATCCCTTCGCCGCCTGGGAGGACCCGGCCGACGACGAGCGTGCCCTCGCCTGGGTACGGGACGTCCGCGCCGGCGTCCGGCCGTGGAGCACCGGTGATGTGTACCTGAACTTCATCGGCGACGAGGGCACCGAGCGGGTGCGCGCGGGACTGGGCGCCGGGAACCTGCTGCGGCTGGAGAAGGTGAAGCGGGCCTACGACCCCGACAACGTGTTCCGCTTCAACCACAACATCCGGCCCGTGTAGCCGGTGGCGCAGGCTGTCGTCAGAGGGTTTGCGCAGGTAGCGTCCGCTGCATGGACAGCGGTACGGACAGCAGATTCGCCACTCAGGGCGCGGGGATCACCGTTCAGCGGGCGCTGGAGCTGCCGGGGCTGCGCAGCGGACTCCCGGAGATCGTGGCGGGCGCCGACCGGCTGGGGCGCACGGTGCGCTGGGTGCACGCGGGCGAGGTGCCGAACATCGCCTCGCTGCTCAAGGGCGGCGAGCTGCTGCTCACCACCGGCTACGGCCTCGGCACCCGCCCGGCCGAGCAGCGGGCGTTCGTGCGCACGCTCGCCGAGCGCGGCATCGCGGCCCTGGTGGTGGAGCTGGGCCCGCGCTTCACCCGGCTGCCGGCCGCCCTGGTGGACACCGCCCGCAGCGCGGGGCTGCCGCTGGTCCAGCTGCACCGCGAGGTGCCGTTCGTGACCGTCACCGAGGAGGTCCACACCGAGATCGTCAACGGACACTACGCGCTGCTCCAGCGGGCCGAGGAGGTGCACCGGCGGTGTACCGAGGCACTGCTCGGCGGTGGCGGGGTGCCGCAGGTGCTGGGCATCCTGGCCGACTTCAGCGCCAACCCGGTGTTCCTGGAGACGGCGGACGGCCGGCTGCTGTACGCCGCCGGGTCCGGCCCTCAGGGCGCGGATCCGCTGCAGGTGTGGGAGGGGCTGCGCGGTCCGCACAAGGATGCGCCGCCGCCGGCCGGTTCGGTGCTGGTGGACGTGCCCGGCGGCGGTCCCGGGGCAGGGGCGGTACGGGCCCGGCTGGTGCTGCTGCCGGTGTGTTCGCCGCTGGCTCCGGTGCACCGGATCGCCGCCGAGCGGGCCGCGGGCATCCTGGCCGTGGTGCTGATGCAGGCCCGGCAGGAGGAGGAGCTGGCGGCGCGCGGCCGCGGCGACTTCCTCACTGACCTGGCCGAGGGCCGGATCACCGCGGAGGACGCGCCGGCCCAGGCCCGCGTCCTCGGTTTCAAGCCCGGGAACAGCCCGCTGCTGCCCGTGGTGATGCGCGTCGGGGACGCGCTGTCCCCCGGTGGCAGCTGGGCGGTGCTGGCGCGTGCGGTCGCCGAGGAGCTGGCCTCGGTCGGGGTGCCGGTGCTGCTGGGCGTCAGGCCGGTCGAGGGCCGGGTCCCGGTGCTGCTCGGGCTGCGCTCGGAGTCGGAGCGGTCCGCGGTCGCGGACCGGGTGGCGGCGGCGCTGCGGGCGGGCGTCGAGCGGGCCGGGATGCAGCGGCCGGGCGCCCCGCCGCCGGTCGTGGTGGTCGGGGTGGCCGGCGGCTGGGCGGCCGCTTCGGCCGGGCTCAGACACGCGGCGGAGACGGCGACGGCGGCCCAGGGCCTGAGCGACCGCCCCTGGTACGACGCCCGTCGCCTGGACATCGACCTCCTGCTGTGGCGGCTGCGCGACCACCCGGACCTGGCGGCCTTCGTGGACCGTGCGATCGGCCCGCTGCGCGACCACGACCACCGCTCCAAGCCACCGCTGCTGCCCACCCTGGAGACCTACCTGGCACATGCGGGCCGCAAGGCGGAGACCGCCCGCGAGCTGCACCTCAACCGCCAGACCCTGTACAACCGGCTCGCCCGCATCGGGGAGTTGCTGGGCACCGACCTCGACGACCCTCAGACGGTGCTGGCGTTGAGCCTCGCCCTGCGGGCCCGCCGGCACGTGCCCTGAGGCCGGTGGCCGTGGCGCGCCCTCAGGCCAGGGGCGTCGGCTGGGTCAACTCGTCGTAGACGCTGAGGACTTGGGCGACGGTCTCGTCCTCCGTCGGCCAGGTCGCGGCCTGCCGCTCGCCCCGCTCGCGCAGCAGCTCGCGCCCCTCGGGGTCCGCGAGCAGCCGTACGACGGTGTCCGCGAGCCGGTCCGCGTCGCCGTACGGGACGAGTTCCGCCGCTTCGCCGACCAGGTCGGGGATGCCGCCGACGGCGGTCGCGACGAGCGGCACGCGCGCGTACAGGGCTTCCTGGGCGAGGACGGAACGCGACTCCCAGCTGCTGGTCAGCAGCGCCAGATCGGCGGCCGCGAGCAGCTCGGGCACGTCCTCGCGCCGTCCGATGAGCCGCACCGGCAGTTCCTCGTCCTCGATCCGCCGCTGCAGCTCGGGCCGCAGCGGCCCCTCCCCCGCGACGGCGACGAGCGGGACGGGGTCGAGGTCCCGCCAGGCTCGGGCCGCGTCCAGCAGGACGTCGTAGCCGCGCCGGCGGTCGAGGGAACCGACGGCCAGCAGCAACGGGCGTCCGGTGGCACCGAGTTCGGCGCGGAGCTTGTGCCGCCGCTGGTCGCTCTCGTCGTGCGACAGGGGTCCCTCCGCTTGGGCGCAGTCGAGCGTGGAGGTGGGTCGGTTCCGGCCGGGCAGCGTCACGGCCGCGAGCCGGGCGTCCCGTGCCCCCGTGCGGCGTGCCCGGTCGACCAGGTCGGAGGTGGTGCCGAGGACCACGGCGGCCGTCCGCACCACGCGCCGCTCCAGCAGCCGCAGCAGATGCGCCCGGGCGCCCTCCGCCCGGGCCCGGTTGTGCCAGGTGACCACCAGCGGGGTGCTGCGCCCGCTGAGCGCGAGCACGGCACGGAAGGAGGCGTGCAGCCCGTGGGCGTGCACCAGGTCGGCATCGGCACAGGCCGCCCGGAGCGCGGCCACGGAGGCCGGGTCGCTGCTGCGCGGGACGTGCACATGGTCGGCGCCGACCCCGGTGAAGTCGTAGGCGCGGTCGGCCTCGACGGGGGCGCACACCGTGACTCGCACGCCCCGGGCGACGAGCCCCTCGGCCAGGGAGCGGACGTGCGCACTGCTGCCGACGTTGCCCCCACCCAGCACCTGCACGGTGCGCAGCGGCGACTGGCCGTGCGGTGCGTTGCTGCTCACGGGGCTCACGGGGCCGGGGCTCCTGATTCGGCGCGGGCTGTCACGGAGAAACGTACAGAAGGCAGCGGGCGGCGGGGCGCGGAAGGGCGCACCGCGCGCCTCCCTCGCGGACTGCGCTCGACCCGCCGTCCGCCTCGCGTTCTCTGCCAAGCATGCCAGGACGTACGGCCGTTCCGGGAAATCCGCGGAGGCGCACAGCGCGGCGGGCCGGAGCAGTGCGCCGGAGCACGTCACCCACAAGGGTGATGAGAACTCCGTCGCGTCCGAGCGGTCTGCGTACCCGTACCCCGAGGTCAGACGCCCATGACGCTCGCCTCCGGGCACTCGCCCGGGCCCCGTTGGACCGCGCCTGCCGCCGACCGGACGGCGCGCAAGCGGTCCCACGCGCCCCCGGTACGCAACCACACCGGCGACCGGCGCACCGAACCCCGCCCCGGGTGCCCGGGCCCGGGCGCCGACTAGAGGTCGGCCCTGGCCGTCGCCAGCAGCTCCTCCGCGTGGGCGCGCGCCGTCTGCGAGTCCTCCTGGCCGGCGAGCATCCGGGACAGCTCGCGCACCCGCTCCTCGCCCTCCAGGACCTTCACGCCGGAACGGGTGACCGATCCGTCGTTGGTCTTCTCCACCAGCAGCTGCCGGTCGGCGAAGGCGGCGACCTGCGGAAGGTGGGTGACGACCACGACCTGCGCGGTCCGGGCGAGCTTCGCCAGGCGCCGCCCGATCTCCACCGCGGCCTTGCCGCCGACACCGGCGTCGACCTCGTCGAAGAGGTACGTCGGCACCGGGTCCGTCCCCGCGAACACGACCTCCACGGCCAGCATCACGCGGGACAGCTCACCGCCGGAGGCACCCTTGGCGATGGGCCGCGGCGGGGCGCCCGGGTGCGGGGCGAGCAGCAGCTCGACCTCGTCCACGCCCGAGGACCCGTACGCCACCGTGCGCCCGCCGACCTCGACGCCCTCCGGGTCCTCGGTCTGCCGGATGTCGAAGGACACGCGCGCGTGGGGCATCGCCAGCGAGGCCAGCTCGGCGGTCACGGCGGATGCGAACCGCTCGGCGGCCTCGGTCCGTGCGTCCGTCAGCGCCTGCGCCAGTCCGCCCAGTTCGGTGCGCAGCGCGTCCCGCTCGGCGGTCAGCTCGTCGATCCGCTCGTCGTCGCCGTCCAGCTCGGTCAGGCGCGCGGCGCTCTGCTCGGCCCAGGCGAGCACGGCGTTGACGTCGTCGCCGTACTTGCGGGTGAGGGCGGTGAGCGCGGCCCTGCGCTCCTCCACGGCGGCCAGCCGCAGCGGATCGGCGTCCAGGTCGTCGGCGTACCCCGCCAGCTCGCCGGCCACGTCACCGAGCAGGATCCCGATCTCGCCGATCCGGTCGGCGAGGGAGGAGAGCGCCGGATCGTGCGCGCGAACGGCCTCCAGGGCCCGGTGGGCGCCCGCGACGAGGGTCGAGGCGTCGATGCCCTCGGGGTCCTCGGGATTGCCCGCGAGAGCCGCGTGTGCGGCGGTGGCGGCGGACGACAGCGCCTCGGCGTGCCCCAGCCGCTCCGCCTCCTCGGCCAGCTCCGCGTCTTCCCCGGCCCGTGGCTCCACGGCGGCGATCTCGTCGAGCCCGTAGCGGAGCATGTCGGCTTCCTGGGCGCGCTCACGCGCGCGCGTGGTGATCTCCTCCAGCTCGACGGCGACGGACCGCAGCCGCCGGTAGGCCTCGGTGTACTTGGCGAGCGGCACGGCGACCGCGTCCCCGGCGTACCGGTCGAGTGCCTGCCGCTGCCGGGACAGCTTGAGCAGTCCCTGCTGGTCGGTCTGGCCGTGCACGGCCACCAGGTCGTCGGCCAGTTCGGCCAGCAGCCCCACGGGCACGCTGCGTCCGCCCAGGTGCGCCCGTGAGCGGCCCTCGGCGGAAACGGTACGGCTGATCAGCAGCGCCCCGTCGTCCAGCTCGGCCCCGGCCTCCTCGGCGCGCACCAGTGCGGCGGTGTCGCGGGGGACGGAGACCCGCCCTTCCACGACCGCCTTCTCGGCCCCGATCCGCACGAGCGCCGGGTCCGCCCGCCCGCCGAGCAGCAGCCCCAGGCTGGTGACCACCATGGTCTTGCCCGCACCCGTCTCGCCGGTGACGGCGGTGAACCCAGGCGACAGCTCGACGACAGCATCGTCGATGACCCCGAGCGACCGTATCCGCATCTCCTCCAACACGGAACAGACCATACGAGGTCCGGGCGGGCGAGTGCACACGGCCCGCCTATGTCACTCCGGCGAGTGGTCCTGCCGAAGGGGCGCGGGCTGTATCCCCCTGTGGCTCGGCCGCGCGGGCGCGACCAGCCACATGTCATCCGCGCCCGTCGGCGAAAGCGAACAACTCCCCACGAACCGCTAGTGCGGTGCCCCCCGCCACCCGTGTGTGGGCAGCGCGAACTTTGCCACAAGCCGGTCGGTGAAGGACGAATGGTGCAGCCGCGCCAGCCGCACCGGCACAGCACCCCGCCGCACCTCCACCCGGGCCCCGGGCGGCAGCTCGATGGTCCGCCGCCCGTCGCACCAGAGAACCCCCGGCGGAATGTGAGGCAGAACCTCCACGGCGAGCACCGAATCAGGCGACGTCACGAGCGGCTTCGCGAACAGCGCATGCGCGCTGATCGGCACCATCAGCAGCGCCTCCACCTCGGGCCACACCACGGGTCCCCCGGCCGAGAACGCGTACGCCGTGGACCCGGTCGGCGTCGACAGCACGATCCCGTCGCACCCGAAAGCGGTGACCGGCCGCCCGTCGATCTCCAGCACGACCTCGAGCATCTTCTCGGCGCCGGCCTTCTGCACGGCCGCCTCGTTCAGCGCCCAGTCGGTGTGCACGATGTCCCCGTTGCGGTGCACGACGACATCGACGGTCATCCGCTCCTCGACCTCGTACGACCGCGCCACCACCCGGTCGACCACCCGATCGAGGTCGTCCCGTTCGGCCTCCGCGAGGAACCCGACGCGCCCGAGGTTGACGCCGAGCATCGGAACCCCGGAGGCCCGCGCGAACTCGGCGCCGCGCAGCAGCGTGCCGTCGCCGCCGAGCACGATCAGCAGTTCGCAGCCGTCCAGGCACTGCGGTGTCGCCTCCTTGACGAGTTGCACCTCGTCGGGCAGCGGCAGGTCGCGCGCCTCCTCCTCCAGCACTCGCACCCCGATGCCGTGCCCCAGCAGTCCCTTGACCACGAGTTCCGCACTGCGGATCGCCGCGGGACGCCCGGTGTGGGCGAGCAGGAAAACAGTACGCGCTCGGTTCTGTGTCAACGCGGCCCCTCCGCCACTGCTCGGTCGACGTCTGCCGGGTCCAGTTCGGGGGCACCGGCCCGCAGCCAGAGAAAGTACTCGACATTGCCCGAGGGCCCCGGCAGCGGACTGGCGGTGACTCCACGCACCCCGAGCCCCAGCTCCCAGGCCTTCTCGGCCACCCCGCGCACGGCCTCCGCCCGCAGCTGCGGACTCCGTACGACACCCCCGCTGCCCAGCCGTTCCTTCCCCACTTCGAACTGCGGCTTGACCATCATCACCAGGTCGGCGTCCGGCTTCACGCACCGCTTCAGGGCAGGCAGCACCAGCCCGAGCGGAATGAAGGACAGATCGCCCACGACAAGATCCACAGGTTCCCCATCGATCGCCTCAAGCGTCAACTCGCGTACGTTCGTACGGTCCTTGACGGTGACGCGTTCATCGCTCTGAAGGGTCCAGGCGAGTTGGCCGTACCCGACGTCCACGGCGACCACGTGCGCGGCGCCCGCGCGCAGCAGGACGTCGGTGAAGCCGCCGGTGGACGCGCCGGCGTCCAGGGCGCGGCGGCCCTCGACGACGAGCCCCTGCGGTACGAACGCCTCCAGCGCGCCGGCGAGCTTGTGGCCGCCCCGGGAGACGTACTCCGGGTCGCTGTCGTCGGCCTGGACGACGATGGCGGCGGCGGCCTCCACCTGCGTGGCCGGCTTGGTCGCCACGGTCTTGCCGACGGTGACCCGCCCGGCGGCGATCAGCTGGCTGGCGTGCTCGCGCGAGCGCGCGAGCTTCCGGCGGACCAGCTCCGCGTCCAGACGACGGCGTGCGACTCCTGCCACGTTCGGTTCAGCTCCTGTTCCCGTACGGCGTTCGAAGGGTGAGACCCGAAGGGTCTCATTGGGGGGCCGCGGTCGGGTGACGGGTGGGCGCCGGAGGTCCCGGGCGGGCGTCGAGCGCGGTCAGCGCGTCGCGCAGCCCCCTGTGTACATCCTCGTACACCTCCACATGCCCGTCGGTAGCGAGGTGGTCGGTGTCGGCCAGCCGCTCCAGTTGGGCGTCGACCTCGGCATTGCCGGTGGGTGTGCGCGGCACGTTCAGGGGGGCCGGGGCGGCGGGGTCGCACTCGGGCTCGGCCGCTGTGACGATCTCGGCCTCGGACACGGACTCGCTCATGCCCAGACGCTACCCCGAACCGCTGGGGTACCGTCGTGCGCGATGGCCACGATCGAGGAGTGCCGCGCCGCACTGGGACGGCTCTCGGACAACATGCAGGGCACCGAGGGCGACGTGCGCGCGGCCGCCGCCCTGGACCGCTCGGTGAGCTGTCACATCACCGACCTGGACGTCACGTTCGCCGGCCGGCTGACCGGCGGCCGGATCGAGGTGGACGAGACCCTCCCCGGGCCGCCGCGCGAGAAGGCACAGATCAGACTCGCCATGGCCGGGGACGACCTGGTGGCCCTGGTGGGCGGCGTGCTGAACTTCGCCACCGCCTGGGGCTCGGGCCGGGTGCGGCTGGAGGCGAGCCTGCTGGACCTGTTCCGGCTCAGGAAGCTGCTGTAGCGGCGTCCTTCCGGGCAGCGGTACGTGCCTTCCTGGCGGTCGGCACCACCAGTGGAGTGCCCGTCTCGGGGTCGTCGATGACCTGGCAGCGCAGCCGGAAGACCTCCTCGACCAGCTCGGCCGTCACGATGTCGTTCGGGGCACCCTCGGCGATCACCCGGCCGCCGCGCAGGGCGATGAGATGGGTGGCGTACCGGGCGGCGTGGTTGAGGTCGTGCAGGACGGCGACCAGGGTCCGGCCCTGGGTCTCGTGCAGCTCGGCGCACAGGTCGAGGACGTCGATCTGGTGCTGGATGTCCAGGTAGGTGGTCGGCTCGTCCAGGAGCAGCAGCGGGGTCTGCTGGGCGAGCGCCATGGCGATCCACACGCGCTGGCGCTGGCCGCCGGACAGCTCGTCCACGTACCGGTCGGCGAGTTCGGCGACGCCCGTCTGCGCCATGGAATCCCGCACGACCCGCTCGTCCTCGGCGGACCACTGCCGCAGGATGCCCTGGTGCGGGTAGCGGCCGCGGCCCACGAGGTCGGCGACCGTGATCCCGTCCGGTGCGACGGACGACTGCGGCAGCAGGCCGAGCGTGCGGGCGACCTTCTTCGCGGGCATCGACTGGATGACCTGCCCGTCGAGCAGCACCCGGCCCTGGCTGGGCCTGAGCATCCGGGACAGGGCCCGCAGCAGTGTCGACTTGCCGCACGCGTTCGGGCCGACGATCACCGTGAAGGAGTTGTCCGGGATCTCCACCGAGAGCTGTTCGGCGATGACGCGCTGGTCGTAGGCGAGGGTGACGTTCTCGGCGGACAGGCGGTTCACAGTGCTCCTTCGGGTGTTCTCGATCGCTGAGCCGCTCGCGAACGGCTTCTGCGTGCCGCTCATATCCGGCCCGCCCTGCGCTCGGTGACCAGCAGCCACAGCAGATAGCCGCCGCCCAGCACACCGGTGACCACGCCCACGGGCAGCTGGTCGGCGCCGAACGCGCGCTGGGAGGCCCAGTCGGCGGCGACCAGCAGGGTGGCGCCCATGCAGAGGGAAGGCACCAGGTTCGGCCCGGGCGAGCGGGTCAGGCGCCGGGCGAGCTGCGGCGCGGTCAGCGCCACGAAGCCGACGGGTCCCGCGGCGGCGGTGGCGGCCGCGGTGAGCAGGACGGCGCAGACCATCAGCACCAGCCGCACGCGCTGCACACGCACCCCGAGGGCACCGGCGACGTCGTCGCCCATCTCCATCATCCTGAGGCCGCGTGCGTTGACGAGGACCAGCGGCACGAGGACGGCGCACAGCCACAGCAGCGGCCAGACCTGGTCCCAGTCGCGGCCGTTGAGGGAGCCGGTCATCCACACCACCGCGCGGGCCGCGTCGACCAGGTCCGCCTTGGTGAGCAGGTAGCCGTTGACCGCCGTGACGACCGCGGAGACGCCGATGCCGACGAGGACCAGCCGGTATCCGTGCACGCCCTGCTTCCAGGCGAGGAGATAGATCGCCAGGCCGGTCACCAGGCCACCGATCAGCGCGCCGACGGTGACCTGGGCGGCGCTGCCGGACATCAGCACGATCACGACCAGCGCGCCCGCCGTCGAGCCCTGCGAGAGGCCCAGCACGTCCGGGCTGCCCAGCGGATTGCGCGAGACCGCCTGGAACAGCGCGCCGCCCAGGCCCAGCGAGGCGCCGACCAGCAGGCCGACCAGGACGCGCGGCAGCCGCAGCTCGTTGACGATGAAGTCCTGGTACGCCGTGCCGTTTCCGGCCAGTGTGTCGATGACGTCGGAGGCCGGGATCTTCGCGTCGCCGGTGCCGATCAGCGCCACCCCGGCGGCGAGCGCGGCGGCCAGCAGCAGGACGACGACGATCAGCGCGCGCACGTCCAGGCGCAGCGAGAGCCCGCCGAGGGTGCGCACGGCACGGCTTCGGGAGAGTGTCTTCACAGCTGGGCCGTCCTCCGCCGTCGTACGAGATGGATGAACACCGGGCCGCCGACGATCGCGGTGACGATGCCGACCTGCAACTCGGAGGGGCGGGCCACGACCCGGCCGACGACATCGGCGCCGAGCAGCAGCACGGGCGACAGAACGGTCGCGTACGGCAGGATCCAGCGCAGGTCGGGGCCGGTGAAGGAACGCACGACGTGCGGGACCATCAGGCCGACGAAGACGATCGGGCCGCAGGCGGCGGTCGCGGCACCGCACAGCACGGTGGCGGCCAGCATGGCGAGGGCGCGGGTGCGGTCGAGGTTCGCCCCGAGGGCGCGCGCGGTGTCGTCGCCCATCGCGACGGCGTTCAGCGGCCGGGCCAGCGCGAGCGCGAGGACCGTGCCGACCGCGAGGAACGGCAGCACCTGCATGATGGTCGAGTCGGTGGCCGAGGCCAGCGAACCCACCGTCCAGAAGCGCATCCTTCCCAGCGCCGCGTCGTCCATGATCATCACGGCCTGGAGATAGCCGTACAGCGCGGCACTGATCGCCGTACCGGCGAGCGCCAGCCGCACCGGTGTGGCGCCCCGGCTGCCGCCGAGGAACCAGACCAGCGCACCGACCGCCGCCGCACCGGCGAAGGCGAACCACACATAGCCGGTGAGGCTGGTGACACCGAGGTAGGTGATGGCCGTGACGACGGCGGCGGAGGCACCCGCGTTGATGCCCAGCAGACCGGGGTCGGCCAGCGGATTGCGGGTGAGCGCCTGCAGCACGGCGCCGGACAGACCGAGCGCGGCACCGGCCAGCAGACCGAGGACCGTGCGCGAGAGCCGCTCGTCGACGACGACGTCGCCGTAGGTGCCCGTGTCGTGGAACAGGCCGTGCCAGACCTGGTCCAGCGACAGGGCTTTGGCTCCGATCGCGATGCTCGCCAGTGCGACGAGCACCAGGATCGCAAGGGAGAGGAGGAGCCCAAGGGCCCGCACCGCCCGGCGGGTTGGGGGCGCGGGGGCGGTCTCCGCGCGCTGTTCCGGAGGACTGTCGACCAACACGAGGTTAGGTTAGCCTACCCTCGCACGCGGTCTCGATCCCGGAGGCTGCAGAGAAGTCGGAGTCCGAGCGGCCGTGTTCAGAGCCCGAGCCGCGCCAGCGCCTTGCCCCCCTCCAGCTCACAGACACCGTCCCCGGCCGCCGTCCAGGCCGCCGCGCACAGCGCCCGCAGCCCGTCGAGGTCCGCGCCGTCGCCCTCCAGCTCCAGCCGGTCCGCCCCGGCGGTCGCCGTCCAACCCCCGCAGCGGAAACCGTCACTGTCATGGGTGATCTCCGGCTGGCCGGTGAGCAGCCCGCGCAGATCGGCGTCCACGTAAGTCGGCCGGTGCTGCGGCGGCGCGGCGAGCAGCTGGGGGCCGTCCGTGACACCGGTCAGCACCAGCAGCGAGTCCACCCGGCCGTTGAACGCGCCCTCGATGTCCGTGTCCAGCCGGTCCCCGACCACCAGCGGCCGCACCGCGCCCGTGCGCAGGATGGTCTCCCGGTGCATCGGCGGCAGCGGCTTGCCCGCCACCTGCGGCTCGGCACCGGTCGCGATCCGTACCACCTCCACGGCCGCGCCGTTGCCGGGCGAAATGCCCCGCCCGCTGGGAATCGTCAGATCCGTGTTGGACGCGAACCACGGCACCCCGCGCGCCACGGCGTACGACGCCTCGGCGAACCGGCCCCACGTCAGATCGGGCCCGCCGTATCCCTGGACCACCGCCGCCGGATCGTCGTCCGCCGACTCCACCGGGGTCAGGCCCCGCTCGCGCAGCGCCACCCGCAGCCCCTCACCGCCGATCACCAGCACCCGCGCACCGGCCGGCACCTGCTCGCTGATCAGCCGAGCGACGGCCTGCGCCGAGGTGATGACGTCGTCCGCCCCCGTCGGTATCCCCAGCTCCGTCAGGTGCTGCGCCACCGCGTCCGGCGTCCGCAGCGCGTTGTTGGTGACATAGGCCAGGTGCATCCCGCCCGCGCGGGCGTGGGCCAGCGAGTCGACGGCATGCGTGATCGCGTTCCCGCCCGCGTACACCACCCCGTCCAGGTCGAGCAGCGCCGTGTCGTACGCCTCGCTCAGGGGCTGCCCACTGCCCTCGGGCCTCGTCCTGACGCCCTGGCTCATTCCGCATCGCTCCTCGGTCGACCGTGTTTCCCCCGATCATCCCGCACACCACTGACACACGTACGATGCCGGGATGAACACTGCAGGTCACTCGGAAGCAACGGTGCACCGAGGCCTGGAACTCACGCCGTTCCGAGGCCTCCGTTACGACCCCGACCGGGTCGGCAGCCTCGCCTCCGTCACCTCCCCGCCCTATGACGTCGTCGTACGCCCAGACGGCCTGCACCACCTCCAATCGGCCGATCCGTACAACATCGTCCGGCTGATCCTTCCCCAGGCCGGCACCCCCAGCGCCCGCAACGAACAGGCCGCCGACACGCTGCGCCGCTGGCTCGCCGAGGGCGTCCTGACCACCGACCCGGAACCCGCCCTGTACGTGTACGAACAGCGGGACGGCGACGGCATGCTCCAGCGCGGTGTCATCGGCGCTCTACGCGTGTCAGATCCCTCGGACGGCGTAGTCCTGCCGCATGAGGACGTCATGCCCCCGGTGGTCGCCGACCGCGCCGCCCTGATGCGCGCCACCCGCGCCAACCTCGAACCCCTGCTGCTGACCTACCACGGCAACGGCGCGGCGGCCGAGGTGGTCGAGCGCACGGTGGAACAGCCCCCACTGCTGGCCACCACCACCGAGGACGGCTTCCACCACAGCCTGTGGGCGGTCACCGACCGCGCCGACGTGGCCCTCATCCAGTCCGACCTGGCCCACCAGCAGGCCCTCATCGCCGACGGCCACCACCGCTGGGCCACCTACCGGCAGCTGCGTGCCGAGCACCCCTCACCCAGCCCCTGGGACCACGGCCTGGTCCTCCTGGTCGACACCGCCCGCTATCCCCTGCGCGTCCGCGCCATCCACCGCCTGCTGCACGGCCTGCCGGTGGCGGACGCGCTGGCGGCCCTGGAGGGCCGGTTCCGGGTGCAGCACCTCGCGGCACCACTGCCCAAGGCCCTGGAGGCGCTGGCGGACGCCACCTGCACGGGCAACGCCTTCCTGCTGGCCGGCGACGGCGCCTTCCACCTGATCGACCGCCCCGATCCGGACCTGCTGGCCCGGACGATCCCCGAGAACCGCCCGGCCGCCTGGCGATCCCTGGACGCCACCGTCCTGCACGCCACGCTCCTCGAACACGTCTGGCACATCCCCGAGGACTCCCCCGCCGACATCGCCTACATCCACGACACGGCCGCCACGGTCGCGAAGGCGGAGCGCGACGGCGGTACGGCCGTCCTGATGCACCCCGTCCGTGAGGACGTCGTCCGGGATCTGGCCCGTCAGGGCGTGACGATGCCCCGCAAGTCGACGTCGTTCGGGCCGAAGCCGGCGTCGGGGCTGGTGCTGCGGGCGCTGGAGCTCTGAGCCCGCGCCCGGACATCCGAAAGATCCGGGCATGCGAAAGGGCGGGACCTTCCGGTCCCGCCCTTCGCCCTTGTCAGAGGATCACCGTCACCCGCTCACGGTCACCCGGTCACCCGGTCGCCGTCATGCGGTCACCGGCTCACGTCAGGCCTTGTCGTCCTGCACGGGAGTGCCCGCGGAGTCGGCGCTCTCCTCGCGCTCGCTCTCCGTCGCGGACTCGTCCTCGACGTCCACCTCGTCGTCGTCCTCGTCGTCGTCCACATCCTCGGCCTCGGCCTCGGCCACGATGTCGGCGGCGTCCTCGGCGCCGGTCTCGTCGGCACCCTCGCTCTCGTCCAGGGCGTCGACGAACTCCACGCCGTCCAGCTCGGCGAGCCGGTCGGAAGCGTCCGTGCTGCCGTCCCGGTCCGCCTCGACGGCCTTGGCGAACCACTCACGCGCCTCGTTCTCCCGGCCGGCGGCCAGCAGGGCGTCGGCATAGGCGTAGCGCAGGCGTGCGGTCCACGGCTGGACCGAGTTGGAAGCCAGCTCGGGGCTCTGCAGGGTCACGATGGCCGCGTCCAGCTGCCCCATGTCCCGCCGGGCCCCGGCCGCGACGAGCCGCATCTCGACCTGCCCGGCCTTGTCCAGCTTGTGCACCTCGGGAGCGCCGGCCATGTCCAGCGCCTTCTCCGGCCGTCCGAGACCGCGCTCGCAGTCGGCCATCATCGGCCACAGGTCCACCGTGCCGGTCATGCGCCGAGCGGCACGGAACTCGCCGAGGGCCTCCGAGTACTTCTGGTTGGCGTACGCGGCGAACCCGGCGGCCTCGCGGACAGCGGCCACGCGGGACGCCAGGCGCAGGGCCACCTTGGAGTAGCCGTACGCGCCCTCGGGGTCCTCGTCGATGAGCCGGGCGACCATCACCAGGTTCTTGGCGACGTCCTCGGCGAGCGTCTTCGGCAGACTCTGCAGCTCCTGCCGGACGTCCTTGTCGATCTCGTCGCCGGTGATGTCCTCCGGGAACGGCAGCCGCTTGATCGGCTCCCGGTCCCGGTCACGCTCGTCCCGGATACGGCCGCCGCCACGGCGGTCGTCCCGCCCACGGTAGCCACCGCCCGGGCGTCCGCCCCGGTCGTCACGACGGTCGTCACGGCGCGGGCCACGGCCACGATCATCGCGGCCACGGTCATCGCGGCCACGGAAACCGGGACGGTCGCCCTCGCGGCGGTCGTCGCGCCGGTCGTCGCGGCCACGGTAGCCCCCGCGGTCGCCCCGCTCACCGCGGTCGCCACGGAAGTCGCCGCGGTTGTCGTCCCGACGGAACCCACCACGCTCGCTCCGCTCACCCCGCTCACCACGGGCATCGCGGTCATCACGACGGCCATAGCCAGCACGGTCGTCACGGCCCCGGAAGCCACCGCGGTCATCGCGACGGCCGTAGCCACCACGGTCGTCACGCCGGTCGCCACCACGGTCGTCACGCCGGTCATCGCGACGGTCGTCACGGCGGCCGTAGCCACCACGGTCACCACCGCGCTCGTCGTCGCGACGGAATCCACGACGGTCGTCGTCGCGCCGCTCTCCACGGTCGCCGCGGGCATCGCGGTCGTCACGGCGGAAGGAGGGTCGTTCATCGCGACGGCCGTAGCCACCACGATCGCCCCGGTCGTTCCGCTCGCCCCGGTCATCGCGACGGCCGTAGCCACCACGGTCGTCACGCCGGTCGCCACCACGGTCGTCACGCCGGTCGTCGCGACGGTCGTCACGGCGGCCGTAGCTCCCGCGGTCGCCACCGCGCTCGTTCCCACGGTCGCTTCCGCGGCGCGGACCGCTGCGGTAGCCGCCGCGGTCGTTACGGTCACCACTGTCCCGTCGCCGCTGGTCGCGCTCCGGTCGGTCCTCGGGCGAGTTGGTGGACATGGGGTGACTCCTGTCTTCGG